>DAOVJF010000072.1 GCA_030673355.1 Planctomycetota bacterium
ATACTTGTTTTCTCCCTCTGCTCTCTCCTTCCTGGTGGCCGGTCCTCTCCCCGGCCGCCAGCATTTTAGACCAATCCTGTTAAATAAAAATTGATTGGACATATTTTTAGAATTTAGGGGGACACCTCTTTTCGCTCGTCGAAAAGCAGGTGTCCCCGATCTCAGCGTGTCCCCGATTCGCGATGCTGGAGCTCCGCGGTCCTAAAAGAAGTTTTATTTACTAAAATTGGTCTTAGATTTCTGGTAATACGTCGGGAAGCATGCCTCTTTGAAAGCCGCCCGGTTGGTCAGGAGTGTTGAATGATCCCATCGATGAAATGAAATGGTTTTCAGACCGATTCCGCAGTATGCTTTAAAACCTTGATATGTGGATCCCATCGCTCGGAGATTCGATCGCTTGCATTCTTTACGATCTCGCGATGCTCCGGTCCTGGGATAAGGAAAAACACCATTCGATTTGTGCTCAGCGATAAAATCTCGGGAGCACTGGTTTCCGAAAGCAACCTTGATGCGGTATCAGATATGAATTTGTCATGGTCGATTCGTGGAAAATGCTGGTAGATCAATATTGATCGCCGTGTGTCCCTGTAGAACGTACTTACTTCATCCCAGAACAGATATCTATTGGAATCTTTGATCCCCTTCCTGACACTATCCGGAGCCAGTCCTGTGTCGGGATCAAAAAAAGTAAGCCATATTCCTTCCAGATTGGCCGCCAGATCTTCCATATAGGTTTTACGATCATCCGGATCATCTGTAAGCACCGGGGTGTAGAAATATGTTGGTGGTTTTGCAAACAGACGTTCGGCGTATTTCACATTTCGAATGCCGGTCTGCATGAATTCATTCAGAGCATCAAACAGTTCCGGATCGCAATCGCGCCATTTCGCCGGCTGTTTAAGATAGTCGAGATATCTCCTATCCGTTGAACCATCGTCCTCAGTAAACATCCAGCAGATCGCAATACCGGCGGGGTCTGCACCGGATAATAATCGCAGGACGCCATACTTCTTGTAGTCATTCTCATCGCCGAAGTATTGGTTTTTCATCGCAGATCAAGTCCTTGTATTTATAATGTGTATATAGGTTACTTGATAAACCTGTTTATCGCTACAGCAGAACCGAAAGATGGAATACTTAAAATCCAGCCCCGGGATTGTAGAAAAAGTACTAAATCCCGTAGCGCAGGACGCTGGCCTGCAGTACCGCGGACGGCCCGTCCGCATGGAGAGCGGTATCGGAAGTTTTGATCCCTTGTGATTTTTCAGTCTGACTACTTTTTTCAACAACCACCGTCCCTCAGTCGGCACGAAAGTATTTGATTATTTATGAGTAATTTGAGTATCATCCCTCTATGTCTCTCGACAATTCCGATTCCGGGCAACTCAAGCTTCCCGTTCGGGAAAGGCCCTTGTTTCTCCTGATCGACGGGTATTCCCTCCTGTTCCGGGCATATTATTCGATGGGTGAAATGAACGCCCCGGACGGCACCCCGACCGGCGCGCTGTTCGGCCTCAGCAACATGCTTATCAAGGCGGTTGGGGATTTCAAACCCGATTACCTTTTAGTCGCTTTCGATGCCCACGGCCCGACTTTCCGGCACGAAAGTTTCCCTGAATACAAGGCCAACCGCGATGCGGCGCCGGAGGATTTGAAAATCCAGCTCGAGATGTCGAGAGAGCTTGTCGATGCCCTTGGAATGGATCATGAGGAACTCCTGGGTTTTGAAGCCGACGATGTTATCGGAACTCTTGCGCGCAAGTCCGAGAGTAAAGGCTGGGATGTGCGGATTCTCACGGGCGACAGCGATCTGGGCCAGCTCGTAACCGAGAGAATTATCGTTTACCAGTCGGTCAGGGGAGGGGGACAGGACCGGGTAATGAATATAGAGGCAGTGTGCGAGAAGTACGGTATTAAAACTCCTCTTAACCTGACAGATTACAAAGGCCTTGTTGGAGATTCGAGCGATAATATCCCGGGAGTACGGGGGGTTGGCGAAAAAACCGCCATGAAGCTGTTGGCTAAGTATCCTACGATCGAAGAAATTTATGAGAATCTCGATCAGATCGAGGAAAAATTTAAAAAAAGGCTCGAACCGGGCAGGGACATGGCATTTAAATCGAAGGACCTAGCGACTATTCGAATCGATCTCCCGCTCGAACTCGATGAAAAGTCACAGGAGGAGTTCCGGTACGATCTTGAACATATCGATAAGAAAAAGGCTGCTGAACTTTTCGCGAGGCTCGGGTTCCGGAAACTCGCTGAAAAGCTGCAACTTCCCGAGCATGTGGAGGAAGGCCCATCGGTGCACGAATTCGAGACCGTAATTATTGACACTGAGGAACAACTTGAAGAACTTATCGGTAAAATTTCAGTTACCGGTCGTTTCGCGCTTGATTTCGAGACATCCGGACTGGATGCCAGAACTGAATCCATGGTCGGTATCGCGTGCGCACTCGATGACACAATGGGGTATTACATACCGGTGGGACATAGCCCGTCGATCACCGATGAATTTAAAACCCAGCTTCCGTTAAAAAAGGTGCTGGAGGCATTCAAACCGGTCTGGGAAAATCCTGAAATCGAAAAAATATGCCAGCACGGGAAATTTGAATGGCTGGTGTGCAACCGGTATGGAATTGAGCTTAAGGGGATCGTCGACGATCCGATGATAGCCGATTACCTGATCGATCCGGATAATCGCCACGGCCTCAAGGAAATGGCCCAGCGTGAATTAAGCTGGACGATGACAGGTATCGAGGATCTGATCGGTCCTAAGGGGAAGGATCAAAAATCGATGGTCGATGTCCCCATCGACAGGGTGGCGCCATATGCCGCGGCGGATGCGGTCTCAACGCTGATGCTCGCGAAAATCTATAGGCCCTGGATCAGGGATGACGGGATGGAGGAGTTGTACCGGAAGGTTGAGATTCCCCTGGAACCGGTACTCGGTGGGATGGAAGCGATCGGCATTCGATTGAATCCCGATGTCCTGGTTGATCTCGCTGACGATCTCGACCGGAAAATGGCCGATATCAGTTCGGTGATCTACCAGGAAATCGGAGATGAAATAAATCTGAACAGCCCGAAACAGCTTGCGGAGGTTTTTTTCGATAAATTGGAGTATAAAAAATACCGCGGACGAAGTACATCGGCGGATGTGCTTGAAAAATTAAGCGAGGAGCATGAACTCCCGACCATGGTTCTCGAATACAGGTCGCTCGCTAAAATCCGCGGGACCTATACCAGGAACCTGATTGAATTAATTGACCCCGATGACGGGAGGATTCACACATCGTACAACCAGACTGTAACAGCAACGGGACGGTTGTCATCCTCAAATCCGAATTTACAAAATATTCCGATCAGGACCGAGATAGGGCGCGGAATCCGCAAAGCGTTTGAACCCAACAATGACGGGGATTTATTGCTGTCGGCGGATTATTCCCAGATCGAACTCAGGCTGCTCGCACATTTTTCGAAAGATGAAGTCCTCATGGAAGCGTTTCAGAAGGATGAGGATATTCACCGTAGAACTGCCAAGGAAATTTTCGGTGTGGATGCAGATGACGTAACCCCTGACATGCGGCGCGGTGCGAAAACAATAAATTTCGGAATTATTTATGGAATGGGCCCGGATGGGTTATCGAAAGCATTGAAAAAATCCCGATCTGAATGCCGCGAATTCATCGACCGGTTCTTCGAGAGATATCCCGGTGTGAAATCGTACATGCAGTCCAATATCGACCATGGACGTAAGCATGGCTACGTCAAAACTTTACTTGGCAGAAGGAAATATTATCCCGAGTTGAAAAGCGACAACCGGATGAAGCGGGCCGCTGCCGAACGTGCCGCGATAAATATGCCGCTGCAGGGATCGGCCGCCGATATTATCAAGCTCGCGATGGTTAAGCTCCATTCTGAACTGATGGACCGGGGATTGAGAAAGTGCATTCTTCTTCAGGTTCACGATGAGCTTGTCCTGACTGTCCCTGAATCCCGGCTTGAGGAAATTTCAGAACTCGTTGGCAATTCGATGGCGGGTGTCAGTAATTTAAACGCGCCATTGATCGTAAACTGCAAAGCAGGGATAAACTGGCTCGAAATGGAATCGACAGGGGACTACAGGTCCGGTTAAACATTCGTAGTATAAATGGATGTTATTAATTAGCGTTACATCGATTCTACTGTATGAAGGATGGAACATGATGAAACTTGAAATCACCGACATTTTTGCACGGGAAGTGCTTGACAGCCGGGGCACACCAACCATTGAGGTGGAGGTTACAATAGACGAAATGATTACCGGGATGGCGATTGTCCCATCCGGAGCATCGACCGGAACGCATGAAGCTATTGAACTCAGGGACGGGGATAAAAATCGTTTCAACAAGAAGGGGGTACTAAAGGCGGTCGAGAATGTCAACGAGAAAATCCGGCCGGAAGTACTGGGATTCGATGCTGCCGACCAGGCAGGTCTCGATCAGTACCTGATCGATCTCGATGGCACCCCTCTGAAAGGTAAACTTGGCGCGAACGCAATTCTGGGTGTCAGCATGGCCGCATGCCGGGCCTCCGCACTGGCACTCGGACTTCCGCTTTACAAATATCTCGGTGGTATTAATGCGGATTACCTTCCGGTTCCCCAGTTGAATATCCTCAACGGCGGGAAGCATGCCGCCAATAATGTAGTGGTCCAGGAATTCATGATCCTTCCGGTTGGCGCCGGAAATTTCCGTGAAGCAATACGCTGGGGTTCTGAAATTTACGCGTCCCTGAAATCGGTTCTTAAGAAAGACGGACTTCTGGGCGGTGTCGGAGACGAGGGCGGATTTGCTCCGAATCTAAAAAGTAATGAGGAAGCATTTCAGCTTATCGAACGCGCGATCCTGAATGCCGGACGTGTCCCTGGGGAGGATGTTTACCTGGCCATCGATGCCGCGGCGAATGAATTTTTCGATGTGAGCAGCGGTAAATACAAACTCGAACCCGAAGAGGACCCGATGACATACGAGGAGGTCGTCTCGAGGTATGCCGAATGGGTCAGGAGGTATCCGATAATTTCAATTGAAGACGGTTTGCAGGAGGATGACTGGGAGGGCTGGACATATCTTACGAAAAAGCTGGGAGAAAAAATCCAGCTTGTGGGTGATGACCTGTTCGTCACAAATATCGAGCGGCTTCAACGGGGGATTGATGATGGCGCCACAAACGCGATTTTAATCAAGCTCAACCAGATCGGGACCATCACCGAGACACTTGAGACGATCAAGCTCGCAAATCAGCATAATATGAACTGCGTTATCAGCCATCGTTCAGGTGAAACAGAGGACAGTTTTATAGCGGATCTCACGGTGGCTACGTCGGCAGGCCAGATTAAAACCGGAGCTCCAGCGCGCACCGACCGGGTCGCGAAATACAATCAATTAATGAGAATCCACGACCGTCTTACCGCGCCTCGTTATGCAGGAAGGGGCAAATTCATCAGATGGCCAAAACCAATGGTCAAAGCCGCATCGACAGCCTGAAAAATCTAACATGCACATTCTGCACATGAAATAAATTCACAAATGTAACATGCGCATTCTGCGCATGATCTTTCGTCACTCGGGTTTTCAACCCGAGTTTTTAATTTCCCCAATTTAGTTAAAGACCGGTGCCGCCTCCACAATCGCTCCGCGATTTTGGAGGTGCATCCCCTTATGGTGACTCCACGATTAAACCAGCATCTTAGAGTCACCATAAGCTGAATCACCTCCAAGCTCCACTACGCTCCGCTACGTTCCGCGTGGAGGCGCCACCGATTAATTTTAAATTAATGTGAATCCCCTTATGGTGACTCCACGATTAAACCAGCATCTTAGAGTCACCATAAGCTGAATCACCTCCAAACTCCGCTACGTTCCGCGTGGAGGCGCCACCGATTAACTTGAAAATAATGTGCTTAATTTTTAAATAATGTGCTTAAATTTAAATTATTACCCCGACGCGGCTTCCAGCAACCCTCTGAACAAATCCAGACCTTTTATACCGCCAATTAACAGGAACACTCCTATCCACAACAGCAGTGTCCCGATTATAAGCTCGACAGTATCGAAATGCTTTTTCCATTTGTTTGAAAAAGCGATCAACCCGTTGACTGACAAAGCTGAAAGGAAGAACGGCACGCCAAGCCCGAGTGAATATGTCGCAAGTAACGCAGCCCCGTATGCTTTATTTGTGGAACTTGCCGCGACTGCGAGAATCGGCGCGAGGAACGGTCCTACGCATGGAGTCCATCCGAACGCGAAAGCGGCACCAATTAATAATGATGACAAAAGCCCGAGTTTTCCTTTCTGGACCTGGAACCGCGCCTCGAGATTTAAGAACCGGGGCTTCCAGATCTTTGTCATATTCAGTCCGAACAGTATTAGCATGAGTCCGATAACCCTGAGGAATTGGCCGCCCCACTCGGCGAGGAGATTCCCCACCTCTGCTGAGACAAGTCCAAGTGCGGTAAAGACCAGGGAAAATCCCAGGATAAACATTACCGCGTTTACAAGGACCCTCTTGTGTATCTCCCTTGTTTCAGCGGCTGAAATCTCCTCTTTACCGATCATCTGGTTGAAAGAAGTTCCCGATAAGATGGATAAATAAACTGGCACCAGGGGAAGAACACAGGGTGTCAGAAAGCTCAATGCTCCTGCGGTAAAAGCGCCAATAAAGGAAATCGTTTCGGTTGTTTCCAAGAATTCACCTCACCATTTCCTGCACAGCTATTAGCAAACGATCAAGGGATTATACATGATTTTTGCTATGTGGTGTGTGACAATGAAGGTCATGCGGCGGTTCATTTTGGTACCCTTTGAAACAGAGTATGAACCATTGTAAAATTACCGGCGTCAAAATCTATGGACAGTTTAAAAAGGGCGAACTTAAACAAACAATACCTGAACGATCGAGATAATATCGTCGGTGTAAATAACGGGAATAATCGCATTATTTCCGCGTTGAGGAAATCGACTATGTCCAGAATTTCGATATCTGTGATAATTATCATCTCCGCCATAATCGGGGCGATTGCGGGTGGTGGTGTCGCGTTCTATGTTTTTAGTAAATCTCTGGATACTCAAATCAGCGCTCAACTGACGGGTTACACTGGTTCTGTGGGTACAAATTTCGATTCCGCGATGATGTCATCCGAAATCGGGTACACAAATATAGATTCCACCAAACAGCCTGGAAGCGCCGCTCCGAATTTCCTGGACGGTGAGGAAATCGCGGTTACAAATGTATACCGCGAACTCAGCCCGTCGGTCGTACATGTCAGCACCATCCAGTATTACCGGAATTTCTTTTTCCAGGTAGTTCCACAGGAGGGCACCGGATCGGGGTTCATAATTTCCGAAGACGGTTACATCCTGACAAATAATCACGTGGTCCGGGGCGCGCACAACATCACAGTACGGCTGGCGTCCGGCGATGAATACCAGGCGGAACTGGTTGGTACCGACCAGATGACCGACATCGCGGTCTTAAAAATTTCTTCGGAAGCTATTGATCCTTCCTGGGTAGCCCCGTTGGGAAATTCGGACACGCTCCAGGTTGGGCAGCGTGCGATCGCTATCGGAAACCCGTTCGGACTCGATTCGACTGTCACGGTCGGGGTGATTTCCGCACTCAACCGTCCTGTCAGCACACAGGAAACATCCTTTGAGAGCATGATCCAGACCGATGCCAGTATTAATCCCGGAAATTCGGGCGGTCCATTGATGGATTCATCGGGCGATGTTATCGGCATCAACACGGTTATTTTCAGCCAGTCGGGAGGTAGCCACGGAATCGGTTTCGCGATTCCGATCAACGCCGCAAAACGTGTGTCTGCCGACCTGATCGATTATGGGCGTGTAAGGCGGCCGTCGCTTGGATTCTGGGGACTCCAGATCGGGGCAAATCTTGCCGAAGTGCTTGGTCTTTCGGTCAAATTTGGCGTCCTCGTGCAGGATGTCGAAGGTGGGTCCGCTGCGGCTCTTGCAGGTCTCCAGGGTGGACAGGAACGAATCACACTCGGTGATCGCCATCGTCAGTTTAATGTTTATATTGATGGAGACATCATAATTGCCCTGAATGGTGATCGAATTGATGCTTTATCGACTTTGGCGGACAGTATCATCCGCTCAGACATAGGAACCGAAGTAACACTGACTGTCATTCGTGCCGGGGAACAGATCGAGCTGACAATGGTTTTGGCCGAATGATATGAATTGGGCACTGGAAATTTCCCGGCGCAACGTTTATTCGTATTAATAACCCCAAACGAATATTATCGACATTATTACAGGAGCTTATAACTCCTGTTTTTTTGCATTTGATATTATCAATAAAGGAGCCTGATCGCCATGGAGCTAGCTTATATAACCGCGCGTGCAGTAGATGATGAGAGCTGGTCCGGTGGACTCCTCGTCACCGACCTCCGCGGACTCCCACTGGACTTTCGATATGTGGAGCCAATCAAGCCGAGCAAAATCCAGAAACTGGTCTATGGCGGCGCGCTGAGACGTTACCTTTTGCTCGATGCAATCGCCAGCACTCTTCTCAAAGCGTCTAAACCCACCGCAAGCTGGTTTTTCACAGGCGATGAACTCCTGAGGGAACTCGAACCCGGCCTTAGCGGTAAGCTTGTAGTTATCGAACCCAGCGATATCAGTCCGCTTTCCGAGACGGGAGAATGGAAACAGGAGGAAGCCGGTATGATCATCATGCAGGTTTCCCCAACCGGGAACCCGGTTAAGCTCACGTTCGAATCCTCCGATGAATCCGACACCGAGACAACCGCCGGCGAACTTGTCGATCTCGCGAGTGAACTCGATTTTACCGAACCGCTTAACAGGATTGGGGAGGCGTTAAAGGAGATATGCAGCAACGGGGCGGTTTAAATAAATTATCATCTGCTTTAAAAGCAGCACTTCATAGTCTGATCGCAGGTGTAAAGGTCGCGGATATCGGGCTGATCGAGCACGACGATCCGGAAAAAATCGATTATTCAATTTCCACTTTCGCTGAACCACTGGATTATTGTGTCCATTCCGAGGCAACCTGCCGGGATTATGAGATCGGTCCGGGAGAAGTTACAAAAATGTCCGATCTGGAGGCTTCAGGGGTAAGCATCGATGTAAGATTTGAATCGGATCCCGTTTGTATGGAAATCGTCGATCCAATGGATATAAAAACCAACAGTGGTGATTTTGAATTCGATGATCCGGTCATGGATCAAATTCAAATTGAGGAAATCAATGGGATTTCCGAACTCCTTGCGGATTTTGTTATACGGGGAACCGCACAGGTGACCGTTGTGAATGAACCGATTAGTGCCGGGCAACCTGAGACCGTCAACCTGAGCAGGA
>DAOVJF010000608.1 GCA_030673355.1 Planctomycetota bacterium
AGGTCACGCATCATCTGCAAAGCACCCTGGCATTCTTCAGCATCCTGGTATGGGTGAAGTTCCGTAAATCCCGGAAAGCCGGATGTCAGGTCGTTAATTTTCGGATTGTATTTCATCGTGCAGCTTCCAAGAGGGTAAATGCCGTTATCGATACCGAAATTACGGTTCGAAAGCCCGACGAAATGCCTGACCAGGTCGACTTCACAAATCTCGGGAAGCCTTGCCGGATTGTCGCGAAGCAGCCCTTCGAATCCGGATGGATCGAACATGGTGTCGTCTTGCGGTTGTACACACGACCGTCCTGTCCTGGATTTAGCGAACAATGTCGGGAATTCCTGTTGGGGATTTTCGATGTCGGCTGTCGTGTTTTTATCTTCAGTGGCCATTATGTAACCCTTAATATCGGTCAGATTATTTACAGTGTAATTTCAAACAATGGTTGTGAGCGCCTCTACAAGTGTGTCCACCTGCTCGATAGTATTTTCATCGCCAAGTCCAACCAGCATCTGATCCTCAGCTCCGCCCCATCGTTCGAGAAGCAGGCCGCCGATAATCCCCTCTTCCTTGAGTAATTCATTTACCTCATGAGCCGGAACTGGACACCCGATCGCGAATTCATTGAAATGCGGGACATCCGGATGCACCGGTTTGAATTTCGTTTTTCCGGAGATTTGATTTTTTGCATACTGGGTCAGGCCAATAATTTTCCGGGCCAGGTCGGGCAGACCGCAATAACCGTAATAGGCAAGGTACACGCTTGCCGCCAGCACACACAGCGCCTGGTTCGAGCAGATATTCGATGTCGCGCGCGCTCTCCGTATGTGCTGCTCCCTCGTCTGGAGTGTAAGCACATAACCGGCACGGCCTTCAACATCGACTGTCTTTCCGCTCAGACGTCCGGGCACTTTCCGAATGAGATTACCCTTAGCGGCAAAAATTCCAAGGTATGGACCTCCGTAAGTTAGCGGGAGTCCCATGGGTTGGCCTTCGGCTACCGCGATGTCAAATCCAAGATCGCCGGGGGGTTTTAAAGCGGCACAGGCGATCGGGTTAACAACAGCCACCGCAAGCGCAATTTCCTTATGAATAACCTCAATAACTTTTGGAAGCCCATCCGGCGACAGGTCCTCGATTACGCCAAGGCAGTTCGGGTACTGGATGAAAACCCCGGCGACATCCCGATCCAACTTGTCAATCAATGCTTCTGAATCGATTCTTCCGTTAGCCAGCGCGGGAATATCGACCCAGTCCATTCCAAGCCCGTAATTATAGGTTTTCATTGTCTCACGAATTTCGGGATGGATTGTCTCGGCGACAAGGACCTTTACTCGCTTGCCCTTGAAATTATCCTTAACCACGAGAAGGGCGTCCGCGGCGGCAGACCCGGCATCATAGGACGACGCATTGGCAAGATCCATTGCGAGAAGCTTTGAAATCATTGTCTGGTATTCA
>DAOVJF010000545.1 GCA_030673355.1 Planctomycetota bacterium
GGTCAGGCGATGATCCCGCTGCCCGGTGGATGTTCACTTGGAAAACGTCCGATCGATCTCCACCTTCAAGGCATGGAATCACTCGGGGGAATGGTTGTCGATGTCAACGGCGCGATAAATGTAAAGCTGAAGTCCGGTAAACGTCCACATGGCGCTGCGATAAAATTAAGTTTTCCTTCCGTCGGCGCTACTGAAAATATCATGATGGCGTCTGCTCTTGCCGATGGAACATCTTTTATTAAAAATGCCGCACGTGAACCCGAAATTGTCGATCTCGCAAACCTCCTCAACGGGATGGGCGCGAAAGTTATCGGCGCCGGGGAGTCAACTATAACAATCGTCGGTACCGATGAATTAAGACCCGCCAAACATCGCGTGATTCCCGACAGGATTGAAGCTGGTACTTATATCACCGCTGCCGCCATGACAGCGGGCAAGGTTACACTTACAAATGTGCGTAGCGACCATCTCACTTCGATCCTCGAGCAGATCGCATCGACCGGATGCAAAATTACCACCGAAATCGACAGGGTAACGATCGACGCTCCCGATGTAATCCGCCCTGCAGATATCCGGACGCTTCCCTACCCGGGATTCCCCACCGACGTGCAGCCGCAGTACATGGCCCTGATGACACGCGCGTCCGGAGAAACTATTTTAGTTGAGAAAATATTCGAGCGGCGTTTTCTCGTCGCCGACGAACTCAGGCGAATGGGTGCCGATATCCGGGTTATCGATAACTGTGCGCTTGTGGTCGGTGGTCGGAAATTAATAGGTTGCGAGGTCAGCGCGCCGGATATTCGGGCAGCGGCGGCACTGCTCGTTGCCGGACTATGGGCCGAAGGATCTACCCGTCTTATGGGACTCGGCCACCTCTACCGAGGCTATGAAGATCCTGTCGCTAAATTTAATTCCCTCGGCGCTAAAATTTCCTCCCAGAGCTTCGTTAATAATGTCAAACCTGGCTTTTCAACGGGTTAAATATTTTACCGATATGTTTCATCTTACCTTCCCCCAATCCCCGTCGTTATTTCGTGTACTCATCGCGGCACTGGCATTAACCCTTCTATCCGCGTTTCCGATATCACAACCCGAAGTCAAAGCGGACCCGGCAACTTATGAGCAACCGTTTCCATCGTTCGGATGGGTATTCGTGTCGTGGGACGATGATCTCCTCACTCTCACCTTAGGTAATATTGAGCCTGGATCGTTTCAGATTTTTGAGCTTGAGAGTCCCCACCGAATTGTTTTCGACCTCCCGGGTCGAAAATGTTCTGAGGGTGAATCGGTTTATGAAACGATGGATTTCAACGGTATCCCCCTGCTCGAACAGTTGCGGGCTAGCTGTACTGAGGACGGTGTGCTCGTGGTGCTTGAGTCCAGGTATCCCCTCTTCTGGCAGTTAACCTCGAATGAGGACGATAGATTCGTCCAGATCCAATGCCTTTTAAGATTTCGCCAGGCTGTCGAACAGGTTGCATTAGACGAGGGAACAACATACATCGCCAAGCGCTACGTGACCCTGTCTGGACAGAGGTTCGTTCATGCCGTAATTTCCGATCCCGCTCAATCGAGGCTCAGGCCGCGGATAATTATGGCCGGAGAAGTAAGCACGCGGAATCTTACTTCCCTTCAGAATATCGTTACCGGAAGTCGTGCGGCAGTGGGAATTAACGGCGGCTATTTCTCGTGGCCGGGAGTAAGCCTTTCGCTCGTTGTGCGTTATGGCGAAATTCATGCTCCACCGCAATTACACAGGCCGGCGATCATGATTCTCGATGACGAACGGTATATTATGGATTACCCGCCCATCCGAGGGACGGTCGCATCGGCATCCGGTTTGCGATGGGAAGTCGATCTGATTAACCAGGTACCGGGTTACGGGCAGGTCGCTCTCCTGACACCGGGGCACCCATCCAGGCTCAGGGAAGACCTTTCCACAAATTTCGCCGTTTTATTTAATGGAGTTGTCGAGGATGTGAATCCGCGCGAACTCGATGACCTTTCCGGGCGCTACATCCTCTGGTCCCGTCGAAATTCACCCTCTCTCTACTTCCTGGGTTACGGGGAAGCGGTTGATATTGAGATTTTCATA
>DAOVJF010000258.1 GCA_030673355.1 Planctomycetota bacterium
CGATCTACACATAAGTATCAGAGCCGCGAATGTCAATGAGCAATCTGCACATAAGTATCAGAGCCGCGAATGTCAATGAGCGATCTACACATAAGTATCAGAGCCGCGAATGTCAATGAGCGATCTACCATGTACATGATGCTCATTATGAGTTTCTCTGGTATCATCTCGCTTATGGATAATAACCAGGGTAAGAACAGGGATGAAAACACACCCCACTGGATATGGGGACTCGCGATCGCTCTCTGGACCGCTCTGGTCTACGTCCTGTTTTTTGTGAATTTTATCCACGATTTCCTGGATAGCAGGGGGGTTTGAAAGGCTGGAGATTCTTGTACTCATACTGGTAGTCGTCTCCTGGTATCAGATCGGGCGGTTCCTTGTGGACCTGTTAGTACCGGGTGTGGGTAAAAACCTTCGGGATGGGTTGTCAATCGGAATCGGTTTTGCCCTGTTGAGCTATCTCATAATGCTCACAGGAAGCCTGGCTGGATTCAGCCTGACTTTGATCGGGATCGTGATTATCCCGTTCGTTCTCACAATTCATAAGACAATTGCACGGCTTAAGAACCTTCCCGGACGAATTCGTGAAATTGCACCCGATCTTAAATTAAGAGGCGACCTGGTCCTCGTTTTTACAATCGGCATTTTATTCCTGCTCGATTTGATAAACGCGGGGAACGCGGCTGTCGGATGGGACGCGGCTGTCCATCACTATGCAATTCCGAAGCGGTTGCTTCTGGCTGGGATTCTCATCCCCGACTTTGGGAATCCCTTCGCTTTTTATCCTTCGATAATGGAGATGCTTTTCACGCTTGGACTTGGCGTCGGTGGCGAATTCCTTGCCGGTGCGATGAGCTGGATATATCTCATTCCGATGTCACTGGCTTTTCTATCGATTGGAAATTGCCTCGGAAATCGACGGATCGGTCTTTGGGCGATTATCCTATTTCTGGGTGCGCCGCTCACATTCGAGCTTCCGTTTTCCGGTGTAATTGACCTGCCATTTCTGACCTATTGCCTTCTCGCACTTGCGCTTCTTCTGGAATCCACAACCGAAATAAATTTGAAAAAAAGTATTCTGATCGGGATCATGATTGGATGCGCATCGGCGACCAAGCATCTCGGGCTACTGTTTCTGCCTGCATTCCTCGTCATTGCGATCTGGAAATTTATTTCCGAAAGAAAACCAGCGTCAACCTGGATTTCAGCTTCAATTTTGATCGCTTTATTTACGATCCTAATACCCCTGCCCTGGTATATTTACAGCTACTACTGGACAGGTGACCCGATATTTCCCTACCTTAGCAACCTGGCTAACAGTAGTGGAGGCCTGGTTGGAAGTTTATCAGTCGAATCATTCGCCTCATCGGATTACCCGCGTTCAATTCCCGGGTTTCTCGGCTACCTCTGGCACCTTACGATGGACTACTCGGATCTTCGTCCCTGGTATCTCGCCATACATCCCGCCTGGCTCGCTCTTTTCCCACCAGCGATCTTTTATGCATTTAATAAGCAAAGAGGCCCGGTTTATTTAAATCTTCGCTTGATTCTCGTGCTATCACTCATGACGATGGCTATTAATTTCTTCCTCGCACCGGCATTTCCGAGGTATATGTTCCCAACCTGGACCGCTATGGCAATCCTGTCAGCTTATGCTCTTTCAGAAATCAGAAAAACTTGGCCTGGTCCAGGGAAAATATTAATGCTGATTGTGCTTGTATTACCCTTTATTGTTGTATTCACCATGGCCGGGAAACGTACGATTGAAATAATTCCCCAGTATTTCTCCAGGGAAGCTCGGTCATTTGCCATTTTGGAATCGTTTGAGGGTTATGCCACGATCCAATGGGCCAATGTAATATTTGACTTTGAGCATGATCTGATACTTACAACAGACCCTAAACTTTATTATCTCACAACCCGGGCAATCGTAGTAAAGCCCGGGATCGAATCCAGCATGACAATTTCATGGTCATCGGAGCCGTCTGAAATAATCGCGAACTGGCGTACACTTGGGGTCACTCATTTCATCCTCGATACAACGCTTGAGTCCATAAATGGCGGATTCGCGCTTCTGGTTATCTCTGAAATCCTCGGTGATCGTGAAGCGGCATGGATGGACGCTCCACGGACAATCGAAGCTGGCAACGAATTTGGACTTGATGGCTTCTTCACAGAGGAAAAATTGGTTGAGTTCGGCCATTATGGCGGGTTACCCGTGGTTTATGACGGGACCCCAGGCGGGAATCACCTTGTCGATCGTGAAAGAATCGAGATCCTTAAATCACGCGGGACGGACTATGCGATGGCCGAAGTGATCATAAAATTCATCGGTGCAGGGATGCTGGTTGAAGAATTCCGGTCCGGCCCGGGTTGGGGAGTAGTGCTTTATAAGGTGAATTTGCCCGTAACTGACAGTACCGATACCATTGATTTCCCGGATGTAACCGAATGGGGTACCGATTATGAATCAGGCCCTTCGAGTGAACTCAATCCGGATGATCACCCCAGTCTGTAAAAAAATCCTGAAAAAAACCAATTTAGTGTCAGGTTTTCGCATTCCCACACGTTAGGTATATGAATCAGGGATCCTGCTCATCCAGTTTGTCCCGGATAAAGGGTGGCAAAAATATCCCGGATGTATCGAGTTTTCTTAACGCCTGGAGAAAAAGATCGATTCTCTTTTTCCTTGTTAAAAAAGGGGAATAAACAATGATCGGATCGTTATCGAGTCGACAAAACCCGCCAGATCCATAATCAATTTGTTCCTGGCGTATTTCAACACCGAGTCGTCTCAGTGCTTCATTAAGGATTTTCTCAGTATCACGCTCGTGCAAATGATCACACTACGTAATAAAGATGAGAAATCAGTATCGGTTACGACCGCCGCCGCCGCGACGACCACCACCGCCGCCGCCACGGTGATCACCACGTGGTGGTCTTGGACGAGACTCATTCACGGTAATCGTTCGACCACCAAAGTCAGTCCCGTTAAGTCCGTCAATTGCTGCGACCGCCTGATCGTTGTCAAGCATCTCCACGAAGCCAAAACCTTTCGAACGGCCGGTATCGCGATCTGTAATAATCCTTGCAGATTCGACCTCCCCAAAAGCCTCAAATGCGACTTTAAGTTCATCTTCGGTCTGTTCGTAGCCAAGATTGCCTACATAGATGTTCATATTCTCTCTCGTTTACTAACGCCATGGATCAGTTTCACTCAAAAATCCTGTCCAGGGAGTTGTGTCATGACTGGATCGTACCATATTTTAAAGGAAACTGCTCATTTTTTTAAAAATTCTTCAAAAACAGCGATTCTGGCATATTACTTTAAAAAACCCGTGAGGACCTGGTGATTAAAAATGCTTGCTACCGTACATTCTTCAACCCTTCTCGGAATCAACGCCATTCCTGTCGAGGTTGAGGTCGATATTTCATCGCAAATTGCCAAATTCGACCTTGTCGGGCTTCCCGATGCCGCTGTAATGGAATCGCGGGAGCGTGTGAGAGCGGCTATCCATAACTCAGGATACTCGTTTCCATTAAGAAAAATTGTCGTGAACCTGGCGCCCGGGGCCGTCCGCAAGGCTGGGGCTATGTACGACCTGCCTATCGCCCTCGGGATCCTGGCGGCTACCGGTCAAATCGACAGCGATGAGCTTAAAGACCTTCACGTCCTCGGGGCACTCGCGCTCGATGCCAGCGTACGGTCGGTTCCGGGGCTCCTGCCTACACCGATCCAGGCTTCCGAGGAGAACCGTATGGGATTCGTCTGCCCGCACTCGAACCGGTACGAAGCGGCACTTGTTTCGAAAGTGAGTGTGTTTCCTGTCAAACATCTCAGGGAAATAATCGACCATTTGGGCGGGTATGGAACGATAGCTCCCTTCAGGAACAGCCAGGTCCAGAAAGAGAAAATCTCAAAGTCAGCGGTCGATTTCCAGGAGGTTCGGGGGCAGGAAGCCGCTAAACGTGCTTGCGAGATCGCATCCGCGGGACATCATGACCTGATAATGATCGGCCCACCCGGGAGCGGTAAAAGCATGATTGCAAAACGGCTCTGGACGATCCTGCCGGAACTTACATTTGATGAGGCTTTGGAGATTACCAAGATACATTCGATAATGGGGCTGGTAGGAGATGAGAACGGCCTTGTTAAAAAGCGTCCGTTCAGGGGACCCCATCACACCATCTCACCAGCGGGGCTGGTGGGAGGAGGGACCACCCCATCACCGGGAGAGGTATCATTAGCACATCTGGGTGTCCTGTTCCTCGATGAGCTGCCGGAATTCAAACGGGACGTACTTGAGGTCATGCGCCAACCGCTCGAGGATCGAAAAGTTACTATTTCCCGCGCGAGTGGCACACTGACATTTCCGTCCAACTTTATGCTTGTATGTGCGATGAATCCATGCCAATGCGGGTATTACGGTGATTCCGTCAAGGACTGCACCTGCTCGCAGGCGAAAATTCACCAGTACAGGCAGCGAATTTCCGGACCGCTTCTCGACAGGATCGACCTTCATATTACCGTACCAAGAGTGCCTTTCGACAAGCTCAAGGTGCCGACAGAAGGTGAGCGCTCGGATGTGATCCGCGCCAGGGTGGACAAGGCCAGGGAACGACAGGCTGCAAGATTCAAGGATCGGGGGATTTGGGCTAATGCCCAGATGGGGGAACGGGAGATCAGGGATTTCTGCATGATTCCCGATGAAGCCCTCGCCTTGATGAAAAGAGCCGTCGATTCGCTTGGCCTGTCCGCCCGGGCGTACAACCGTGTCTTCAAGATTTCGAGGACAATTGCCGATCTGGACGGAATTGAGAGGATAACAACCGCCCATATCGCCGAAGCGATTCAATATCGTATGCTGGACCGGAGCCAATAGGCCGAACGATCGACTTTTTTCTTAGACATCGATACAC
>DAOVJF010000325.1 GCA_030673355.1 Planctomycetota bacterium
GGATAGGGGATTAATAAGTAACAAATTAAAACGGTGATTAAGCAATAGACAACATTCTGTCGGATTTTGATCTGGATCATGTCGGTATTGTAAGTTTTTTTTGTGATCGCTGGCAAGGTATAAAAGCCCCATTCCCCGTCGGTTAAAATTTAGTGTACTCAGAAATTCATGTCGGTACGACCCAGTTGAATAAATCTTCAAGGTTGTCGCCCCGGTTAATTGTTATCTCGGAAATTCTCGATAACCGGTCCGGCTGGAAAGCGGATGGACGCTCATCCCGCCCCTTCCGGTATCTCAGCGTTTTAATTCCGGAACTGACCGATGTTACAAAACTGTCCGGATCCACGCGGACTAATATCGACTGCAGGTTGTCACCAATCGATTGATCGCTTTGTTCGAGCTCCACGGAGACAGCCTGGTCGATCCTTGGCGTCAGAAGAACGCATGCCGATCCGGGATACCGGCTGCGGATTCCTTCGAGCAGGTTCTCAATTGGTTCAACGCGTTTAGCCCCGAGTTCCGCGAGAGCGTACTGGACCTGGCGCAAAGGGTCTGTCATTTTATAATTAATCAGAATTTGATTCTCATCAACAATTACCAGGTTCCAGGGCCTTGAGACCTCTATCGCGGCGTTAATTATGCTCATCGTCAGGGTTATCAGGTATTCAAGAGCGTTTTCAGCCCCTTCACCAACATCGCCCGCCCTGTCCGCGTCGAGAATGATCAGCAATTCCTCCTCGACCTCTTTCTCGAACTGCCTGACTATCAACGCGTTATGTTTCGCGGTAAGTACCCAATGAACACCCCTGAGGCTGTCGCCGTCGGTCCAGGGACGGATGCCGAGAAATTCATGGCTGAATCCTTCCTTGCTGACCAGGTGTTCCTGTTCCCGTGCTCCAAGCCGTGCGGGAATTGATGGTAAGGTATGTAAAAGGACCCATGTCGGTAGGACAAGGCATTCATCGCCGATCGGAAGCCATCTAATCGTTGTAAACAGCCCGAATGGATCGCCGCCTTCGATCCCGACCGGGCCAAAGTTCAGCCGTCCGCGTACCGGGGGAACGATATGCTGAATTCCTTCCGATTTATCTCTGGGGTGAATTCTAAGGAATCCGATATAACCAGGGTCCTCAAACTGGATTTCCTCTTCGGTATCATCGGAACGGATCCGCCATGCCCGGTCCCAGATCCTCGAGTGATAGAGCGGTAGAAACGCGCCGGTTTTTATTAAATATTTAACCTGGACATTTTCCCCGGCCATAACCTCGGCCTTAACCTCACGCTTAAACTTAAGGCGTGATGACGCGATCCAGGTCCAGGCCAGAGCTAACGCAAGAAATGTAAACAGCGACAATGAAGTGAGCAGGAGCAGGTAGAAATGTATGTGCATGTATGCCGCCATCGATCCGACCGCGGTAATCAACAGGAATTTCCCCTCGATACTCGCCCTGCGGAACAGGATAATCAGAATCCAAAGGAGACTCAGGCTCCCCAGGAATATCAGGAATATCAGCGGCCGGAAGGTCATCGCTTATCCACCATGGGACTGACTTTCGCGAGAAGGGTATTTATCAGATCACCGATCGCGTCATCGGAATACCCGGCCTGGGGTTTTAAAATCATCCGGTGCGCGAGAACCGATTCCGCGATTTCCTTGATATCGTGCGGTATGACGTAATCCCTGCCGCGGACGAGGGCGATCGCCTGTCCGGCGCGGTAAAGCCCGAGACTTCCACGGGGACTCGCCCCGACATGGATATTTGAATCGGTGCGGGTGCTGCCCACGATCCGTACGATGTAGTCCAGGAGATCGTCTTCGATATGAATGCCCCGCACGGTTTTCTGCAATCGAAGTACATCCTCGGTGGTTATTACCGAACTGACGGTCTCGAGCGGATGAACCTGGGTCTGGTCAAGGAGCATTCTCTTCTCCTCATCGCCCTCAAGGTATCCGAGTTTCAACCGCATCATGAAACGGTCCTTCTGCGCTTCAGGGAGAGGATATGTGCCCTGGAACTCGATTGGATTCTGCGTGGCGATCACCATAAATGACGGGGGAAGTTTGAACGTTGTCCGTTCAAGAGTGACCTGGTATTCCTCCATGCATTCCAGTAGCGCCGACTGGGTCCGGGGGGTCGCGCGATTGATTTCGTCCGCAAGGACCACATCGGCGAATACCGGTCCGGGACGAAACTGGAACTCCCCGGTTTTCTGGTTATATACAAATGTTCCCGTGATATCCGCCGGAAGGAGGTCGGGCGTCGACTGTATCCGCTGGAATGAACCCTCAATACTTCTCGCAAGCGCTTTCGCGAGCGTGGTTTTTCCTGTGCCAGGGACATCCTCGAGAAGAAGGTGTCCACGCGCCAGCATGCAGGCAATTGTCATATCGACCTGCAACGGTTTCCCGATTATAACCTTCTCCATGTTCTCCTTGAGAAGGCAGACCTTTTTTATCGCGTCATCAATTGAGAGAGGCTCGATCCCCGAAAGTCCGACCTCGTCCTGTATGTGTATATCATCGGTCTTACCGATCGGCGGCATTGCCGGAGGTGTTGCGGGTGTTGCGGGTGGGGCGGGTGGGGTAGGTGAGAAATCACAGAAATTTTTCATTTTAATAAACTCTCATTTAATTGATGGGTGATTTATTGAACATATTGTACATGATACGAGGTCTGATAAGTAACTCCGGTTCAGGACTGCCTGGATAAAAAAACCGATAGTGAATCCAATTGTTGACCCCAACCAATGGCAACTCCTATTGCGCCGGATTCGTTACGGGAGTATTATCATTTTAAATTTGATCGATGAATCGAGGTGTCTGTCATGAGATCTATTCAGGGGCTGGTCATTACCGCTGTCATATTCATGGTTCTATGTATTAATTCCGGTTATGCGGCAGCCCAGGATGCCGATATGCCTGACGAAGAAACCGGCGCTGGGGATATTTTATCCTGGGAACTTCCCGGTACAGGCGCGGGACCCCTTGTTATTGAACCTCTCAATGGCAAAATCTGGACTTTCTTCCACCAGTCCGGGAACCTTGTGGCGCTCGATCCTGACGACGGGACCGTGCTTATCGATGTTCCTCTCACGATCCGTCCGACAGCACTTGCCTTCTGCCGGTTCGGAACCGGGCTGTACCTGGTCGGCGAACCGCTGGATGACCAGATAATCGATCGGGGCATTTTACAAATCATAGATCAATCGAACGGCCAGGTTTTAAAAGAATTCGAACTCGACGGTGCGTGCAACGCGGTTTATTCAAAGTATTCCGGGACTATTTATATCGCCAGCGGGATGCAGTACGCATACGAGGGCATAATCTACAAGCTCAGCATGAATTTCGACGAGTCGGGTGAAATAATTCTTGAAATCGAAAGTCAGGCATCGTGCGGGAAAATCCCGTGGGCAATCGCTGAAAGAGATGGCACCCTTTATGTAACCGACCTTGAGCTACAGTGGAGTGCGCAGGCGGACGGCACTATGGGACCGCCGTACGGTGCGTGGGTCTGGGCATACGACGCCGACACTCTCGAATTGCTCGATAAATCCTGGGTGGGAATAAACCCGAGCAGGCTGGCGGAGTCCGATACGGGAATCCTGGTGGCATGCTCCGGCAGTAAGCAGGGCGAAGGAAATCTCATGGAGCCAGCGTTTTCATTTATCACCGGTCCGGGAGAGAGCGAGCCGATTTTTATAGGAACCGCCGGCGTGGGCGACTTCGCAACATCGCCCACAGGATCATTTGCTTTCGCGATTCTTTCCGACTGGGGACCGCCCGCGACATGGTCGTTTGTGAATACATACCGGAGCATGACTGGAGGGAATTTTCCTGACACGATGCGCTGGGTTTTCACATCCGACCTTGCCATTATCGATCTGGCGGGTGAAGGGGCGGTTTTTACATCGAGAATCGAAAACCTTACGGATTCATATTTCAGGGACGTCGCGATCTCGCTCGATGGGGTAAATATCTATGCTTTGCAGGGCGAGCCGGAGGAGCTTATCATCATTCCGGTCGAAATGGTATTAGACGAAGCCCCGATGTAATTAAAAACCCGATGTGAGTAAAGACCCGATGTGAGTGAAGGTGTATCGGGTGTATCCGTATCTCACCTTTTTTTTCGCGATTTTACTGTATCCCTGAGACAGGCGCGATCCGCTCTATGA
>DAOVJF010000125.1 GCA_030673355.1 Planctomycetota bacterium
ATGAGTACTGGGATAAGTTTTTTGAAACCATGTCAATGATGTCCGACAGCCACGGAGATGGCATGGAAATGGATGAGGAAATGATCAGGAACTTTTACCGGTCACAGGTTTATAAAGACGAGGTCATGGCGGCGTCGGTTTCAAACGCGGCGAACGAAAATCCGGATGCTATTGTCTATCATCTCGCGGGTGGATTCCATCTCGGGGATTACCTCGGCACGTTCCCGCGTATTAAAAGGAACCTTCCCGGTGTCGACGCTGTTTCGATCATGACATACCCGGTGGATAATATTCTTGAAATTCCTGAGGACCTTGAAGCCGCGGATTACTGGATCCTGGTCCAGGCGCCTGAGGAAGAGGAATATCCCGATATCGAAATGCCCCCCGGGGATGAAGATAAAACGGACGAAGTGATGCCGCCTCTGGAAGAGGACGAACCTGAAGCCGAGATGCCTCCCCCGGCAATGTAACGCTCGAATGAAAATCGCGACTTACAACTGCAACGGGATACGGGCGCGGATCGATACCGTCACCGAATGGCTCTCGAAAGAAAATCCCGACATACTCTGCCTCCAGGAAATCAAGGTTGTAAATGAGCTGTTCCCGTACGAACCGTTCACCGAACTAGGTTATCACGCGACTGTCCAGGGGAAAAAAGCCCATGCGGGAGTCGCGATCCTCAGTAAAATCCCGCCTGTTGAATGCGCTAAGGGATTTCGTGACGGGGATGAACTTGAATACGCGAGAATCCTCGCGTGCAGGTTCGGACGCCTGCATGTCATCAACACATATTGCCCACAGGGACGGGACCCGGAGCACGAGCAGTTCCGGTACAAACTGGAATGGTTTAAAAAATTCAGGAAACTCCTGGACGAACATTATACGACCCGTCGACTGGTTCTCTGGATGGGGGATTTTAATGTCGCGCCGGAACCGATCGATCTTCATAACCACAAGGCCAACCTCGGCCATGTATGCCACCGGGAAGAGGTTTTCGACGCGCTGGGTAATGTGCGGGAATGGGGGTTTGTCGATATCTTCCGGAAATTCCATAAGGGTGAGGGTGGGCAATATTCATGGTGGGATTATCGCACAAGGGGATCGTTCGAGCGAAATGTCGGCTGGCGTGTCGACCATATCTACGGCACCGGGCCGATCGCCAGAAAAGCCGTTGGATGCTGGATAGACCGCGACCCAAGAGGCTGGGAAAAGCCATCCGACCATACGTTTATTGTAGCGGAGTTTGATATTTGATTTCCGGAAAGAAACGACATGGAAAATTGCTAAATTAAAAAATACCGACCGGCATGACCCGCACAACAAACATTCCGCTTACCGCTGCTTCCTTCCGGACCTGACGGGATTCACGGCGTCCGCTTGCGAACAAACCGATCGGCAATTAAAAGTATAAACGGGATTTCAACATCAGGCAAGATATTAAAGATATGAAAAAACCCCGGAAATCCCGGGGTAGCTGTTTTTTTTAATAACTCCGAATGGAATTTTTATTCTTCAGCTTCTTCTTCGGTCTTCTTTTTCCGGGTACGTTTCTTCGGTTTTTCTTCCTCTGCAGGAGCTTCATCACTTTCAAGCTCGTCTACTTTTTTCGTGTAACCTTCTTTTACAGCATCCTGAAATTTAGTACCAGCGTCCTTGAACATCGCTATTCCGTCAGAAATTGAACTTGATACAACCTTCGCAGTTTTGCTCAGGTCTTCAGCGGCAGTAGATGCCGACCCGGTAACGCTCTGATATGTCGAAACCGCCTGTTCGCCCAATCCGCTGGCGGCTGTTTTTGCCCGATCGCTAAAGTCATCTGTGACAACTTTCGCCCGTTCACCGAAATCGGTGGCGAATTCCTTAAGCCGTTCGCGCGTCTCGTGCCCGGCTTTCGGTGCCAGGAGCAACCCGAGTGCCCCTCCAACAAGGAGTCCTAGACCGAATCCGGCCGAGAGCCACCTGAAAGCGTCTCCTGCGTAGTCATAGCCTCGATTGTCTCTGTTGTCGGTCATATTCCATCTCCTCTTGTTCTTTCAGTTTGTGAATCTCTATCCGATTTCGTATAAGCGCTCAGGATTTTCGATCCTTCCTGCAGCCCGGCGAAAATCCCGGCCAGTGAATGCGCGATGGGTACGATTCCATTTCTGATCGCCCCGGTGGTCGCCTGCGCGTCATCGGTTATTTTCTCAATATTTTCAAGCATCCTGCCAACTTCTAAATTCTTATCGCCAAGCTCTTTAACGAGGGGCTCGATATTGCGCATGTTTGCTTCCACGTCCCTCAGGATTGGCGCGACTTCCTTCTCTATAGACGTAACTTTGTCGTTCAGGGTTTCAAGTAATTTGATAACCCTGGCGGCAAGCATCCAGAGAATTGCAACAAGCGATGCAAGGAATAGCGCTATGATTACAATCCAGGCAGCAGCCTCGGCATCCATAATTGTTTACTCCTTACAGGTTTGGTAACCTTCAACCAGGTCCCCACATATTTTCAGGGTGACCAATCTTATATATTATAATTATACAGTCATTTGACCAGAGGGAGAAATGATTACTCCCAATTTTACGACGCATACAGAGGTTCCGGGGTTTCACTACCCCGCTACATAATGTCGTATCGGCAGTAAAAAAAATTAACTTAACCCTTATTGAAATTTTGACTAGATTAATCCCTGACTGATATACTCGCACTCGTGCTCCTCTCATAAAGTGGGGGGTGTAGTTTGATGCTGTTCCTGAAGAATCCATGGGTTACCAGGCTCTATACAGAACTTACCGCCCGAAAACCTTCAGCGAGGTAATCGGGCAGGATCATATCGTCCAGACCCTGATTAACAGTGTTAAGCAGGACAAGGTCGGGCAGGCGTACCTGTTCTCCGGACCCCGCGGAACCGGGAAAACCACGGTCGCCAGACTTCTCGCCCGTGTAATTAATTGCGAGTCGCCCGATAACGGTGAGCCTTGCGGTAAGTGCGACAGGTGTCATGGCTCGGAGGGTGTTACCGGAGTCATCGAGATAGATGCCGCGAGCCACGGCTCTGTCGATGACATGCGCCAGCTTGTCGCGCAGGTGAGCCAGGTGCCGCTTTCCGGCGGAATGATGGTGTATATCATCGATGAAGTCCATATGCTCTCAAAGGAAGCATTTAACGCTTTCCTGAAAACCCTTGAGGAACCCCCTCCCCACGCGGTTTTTGTCCTGGCAACCACCGAACCCGGTAAACTCCTTCCGACTATCCATTCGCGATGCCAGCATTTTGCGTTTCACCGGCTCCCCGTGGCAATGGTTGCGGAACATATCAGGATTCTTTGCGGAAAAGAAAACGTTCCCGCTGAAGACGGGGCGTTGAGACTGATCGCGAGAGCGGGTGATGGCAGTGTGCGCGACAGTATCAGTGTCCTCGAACAGGCGATTGCATACCAGCCCGAAGGCCTTACGCTCGAAGGGGTCAGGGATGTCCTCGGAATTCCGGACCGCATGAATATTCGCGAACTGGGCGGGCATATAATCTCCGGCGATCCGGGTAAAGTGAGCCCTTCCTTTTCAGCAATGGTGGAATCGGGACGGGAGCCCGATGCCATCCTGAAAGACCTGATCCTTCATTTCAGGGACCTCCTCTTTGCCGTCCTGGAACTTAATGTTAAGGACCTTGAAGATCTTCCGGACGAGGAAAAAAATATCGTCGCAAGCCAGGTCGACGGACTCGACATGAAACTCATCCACGACACAATCGCTTTCCTTGCGAAATGCGAAGGGGATATTAAGTGGGAGGATGAGGCCGCGTTACTGGTCGAGGTTTCACTTTTAAGGCTTGCCGCAAAATTCGGGAAATTAGATAAAAAAACACAACCGGTCGAAACGGTGGGACAGGCTGTCCGGGAACCGGTTCCATCCGTGAAAAAACCTGTAAGTGTATTTCCCGGTACCAATAAAGTAACTGAACCTGAGAGGATTCCCGGTGAACGTCCCAGCCTTACCGGTGGAAAATCGCTTAAGACAAGGCGACGGAGGGAGTCGTCGGTTGTTTCAGAATCTACCGCTCCAGGTAAAACTACCGGGGCTGATGTTTCCCGGACATTCAAAGATTCCGAATTGCTCGAAATTCCCGGAGATATCGAACCGTTATGGAAAAATGCCCTCGAAACCGTTCGGGAGATTTCGATCGCTGATTATATACTGCTTGCCGAATCAAAACCGTCGCCCTCCCCGTCCGAGTGGCCTGACGCAAAAGATCAAACAGCAGGCACATTACAACTGGCCATTAAATATCACTACAACCGTGGACTTCTTGTAAAGCTTCTGAATGAGCCTGGCCTGCATAATGAAATAACCAGCAGGCTCGAAGGGGTTCTGGAAAGGCCGATAATGCTGAAGATCGGGCGCGAACGGGGATCGGGTGACGACGCGGCAGGTGATAGTGAGGCAAACGGGCAAAAAAAAAATAACAAAATAAAAAGTAAAGACCGATCCGGACCGACCCTCTTTAAAGGTGCGGCAAGGGCGGTACCGACCGATCCGGAGCTGAAACGGATTCACAATCTGCTGATCGAGGAATATCCGGATTACAGGTTCGAATCGGAGATCGAAAAATGAAATTTAATCCCGGTTGTTAAAAACCGGGTTGAAAACAGGAAATGCCAGAAGGAGATAAATAAATGAGTTTCGACATGAATTCAATCATGCGCCAGGCGCAGAAAATGCAGGAGAAGATGGCAAAGGTCCAGGAGGAACTTTCGAACGAGACGATTGAGCATTCCACCGGTGGAGGTATGGTCAAATGCGTGGTAAACGGACAGGGTGAAGTGCTTTCGATCTCAATCGATCCCGAAGCGATGACCGAGGGCAATGAAATGCTTGAGGATATGGTACTTATGGCGGTGCGTGAAGCCCTTGTGAAAGCGACAGAACTCCAGAAGGAGCGAATGTCATCGATAACGGGCGGCATGAATATCCCGGGAATGATGTAATCATAAAAACAAGGTGTTCCTGAACCAGAATACCAGATAAAGATAAATGTCCAGATTATTTCCAGAAAGCGTCCGACGCCTCCTCGAGGAGCTTCAAAAACTCCCGACTATCGGGCCGAAAAGCGCACAGCGATTAATGCTCCACTTACTGGCTGCTCCGATGGAGGATGCCCGTGCCCTGAGTGAATCAATAGTCGCTCTCAGAGAGAAGGTCATCCCCTGTCCCGTATGTGGAAATCTATCGGAGGACGGTCCCTGCGCGATCTGCAAAGATGCCATCCGCGACCTGACCCAGATTTGCGTCGTTGAAGAACCAATCGACTTAATTGCAATCGAACGCGCTCACGATTTCAGGGGTGTTTACCATGTTCTTGGTGGACGGATCAGTCCCCTGGATGGAATCCTGCCGGAAGATCTCTCCGTTGATAAACTGATAGAGAGAATCCTTGATCCCGATTCAGGCGTAACTGAAGTTATCCTCGCCACGAATACGGATGTCGAAGGGGATGCCACAGCGGGATATTTGGCGGATGTACTGCACGAGAGATTCCCGAAATTGACCGTTACCCGTATCGCGACCGGGCTTCCGATCGGGGGAGAACTCGATTACGCGGACCAGGTCACGTTAATTAAGGCACTCCAGGGTAGAAGGAAGATTTAAGGGGAAATTCATAAATTCCGTCTTTAGCCATGTTGTGTAACATAAAGACGTAATTCCCGATCTCATCCTTTGAGTCGCGAATTGCACCAAAATCCAGGGTTTCCTTTGACACATGCAGGATAAATTGTTATTATTCTCGATTGTCAAAAAAAGAGAGATTTAAAGAAAATGGAGGAAGCGAGTGGTTTTCGACAAAGCTTCCAAGACCGAAACAGTTGAGAAATTCAAACGAGGCGAGAAAGATACCGGATCCGCGGAGGTACAAATAGCACTTCTGACTAAAAGGATTAATCACCTCGCAGAGCATCTCAAAACTCACAAAAAGGACTTCCATTCACGGCAGGGACTGTTCAAGATGATCGGCAAACGCCGTCGTCTGCTTGGGTATCTCAAGCGTAAGGACGTGGAACGTTACCGGACGGTTATTGGGGCTCTCGAACTCCGCAAGTAAACCATAACATGGAAGCTTCTACTCATCTGGTCAAAGACCAGATAACAATCCCATTAGGCGATAACGACCTGGTAATAACAATCGGCCCTTTTGCCGGGCTTGCTAACCAGAGCCTGATGTGCAGGTATGGTGACACCGAAGTGCTCATAGCAGTCACAATGAGCAAGGAACCAAGAGAAGGAATAGATTTTTTCCCTCTCATAGTTAATTACGAAGAAAAGATGTATGCCGCAGGTAAAATTCCGGGCGGCTTCATCAAAAAGGAAGGGCGCCCGACCGATGAGAGTATTCTCACCTGTCGTGCGATCGACCGCCCGATCAGGCCTTTATTCCCTGACGGTATGAGAAACGAGGTCCAGTGTGTCGTTCTGACACTCTGCGCGGACCAGGAACATCCACCGGACATCCTGGGAATCATCGGAACCGCAACAGCACTGTATCTTTCCGATATCCCTTTCCCATTACCGCTGGCAGCAGTCCGTGTCGGGTTGCGCGATGGCGAATTCATTGTAAACCCAACTTTCCAGGAGCTCGAGGAATCGGCCCTGGATCTCACAGTCTGCGCTACACCCGACCGTATCATGATGCTCGAAGCCGGTGGAACTGAAGTCTCCGAGCAGATGATCATCGATGCTATCGAGTTCGGGCACGAGCATTGCCGGAAGATTATCGAGGGTGTTGAGGAACTCCGGTCAAGAATTGGAAAAGAGAAGATCGAAACACCCGGACCCAAGGAACCATCCGAAGATCTTGTCAATGTGGTTAAGAAATACCTTGATGGAAACTGGTCGAGAATCCAGGGAATCGACAGGAAGAAAGAGCGGGATACGGTTACCGATTCATTCCGGGAAGCTCTTATGCTCGAACGATTCGGAGAAGACAAGGAAGAGTGGACCCCCGAAGATATACAAGACCAGAAATTCATTATCAGCCTCATCGATAAAGGCATCAAGAGTCGGATGCGAAAGCAGATTCTCAGCGAGAACCTTCGAATCGATAATCGTAAACCCGATGAGATTAGAGAAATCTGGAGTGAGGTCGCGACAATCTCCCGCACCCACGGCTCGGCGATTTTCACCAGGGGTGAAACCCAGGCGATGACCGTGACCACTCTCGGCGCGATCGGCGACAAGCAGCGACTGGACGAC
>DAOVJF010000181.1 GCA_030673355.1 Planctomycetota bacterium
ATCCTCCCTGCCCTTAAGAATCCTCTTGTAGGCGCGCCAGTCGGTATCGATAGTTTCACCCTCCCAGCCATTCGCAAGAGATAGTGTTACCCCCTGGTCGATGCATTCGATAATTCTTCCCGGAACAGGCCTTTGTGCGCAGGACATTACTAAAACCACACTCATTAACGTGACAAACAGAACCACTGAAGATTTTAACTTTTTCATTTACCCCTCCTAATTTGATAGCACTAATTAGAAGACGGGTTGAGGATGTACATTGTTGCATTGGCGTCGTCAAGCTGAGTGAGACATTCATATCTCCCAATCTTAAAAATACTTCCGGGTCGAACGTGCTTGCCGACAATGCAAACAGTTCTTGACGAAACCCATTCTGGCGAGTATATTACTGTGCCGCCTGAATTAGGGCGACACCAGCCGTGGGGCTGTAGCTCAGTTGGGAGAGCGCGACGTTCGCAATGTCGAGGTCAGGGGTTCGATTCCCCTCAGCTCCACCAGGAAAAAATTTAACTCCCTGTTTATAGGGGAGTTTTTCATTTAACAAATAATAAATTTCCTTCAGGGACTGTCATTGTCATCAAATTCAGAGACAATTTTGGTGAGGTGCGTCTTAAGTGCGGGAAGCTCATTCTGTAAGATATCCCAAATGATTGGTGTTGAGACTTCAGAATACTGGTGAATAAGCCGGTCCCTTGTACCCTTAATCTCTTTCCATGGAATTTCCGGGTGTTGCTCACAAAACCAGTCGGGGATATTTTTCGCAGCCTCACCAAGAACTTCAAGGTTCCGGATAATCGCGTCCTGTAGCCAGTGCTCAGGCTCTAAATCCTTTTGACTGGTTATGGTTCCTGTGTTAGCCAATATCCTGTCAGTGCGACCAAGCATGTCGAATAGATAGTCTTTAAAATCCTTCGACATATTTAACCTCCCTGAGAATTCTGTCCCTGAGCCGTTCCTTAATTGAACCTTCTATAACCAGGTCTATTTCTCTCTGGAAAAGATCTTCGAGGAAAAAACAAAGTCCCATAAAACTACGGAAGGTTTCTTTCTCAAATTGCACCAGGAAATCAATATCACTCTCGTCGGTGTTTTCTGTCCGAACCACTGAACCAAAAACACCGAGCTTGGTCACTCCGAAACTCTTGATTTCATCGCGGTTTTGCTTAATTGTTTCGATTATGTTTTCAAGTGCAAGCATCGGTCACCCTCTTAAAACTCTTATATATTACCATGCACTTATGGGTTCGTGTTACTTGTCGAGATGAGAGATTCTATTTATTTTGCATCAAACCCTATTATTAGGGGCAATTTACGGAATCTGCATGACCCTGATCATGGCTGTACTTCTGTATTCGTGGCTCAACTTCACAGCGGTTGAAATATATGACGGCCAGCACTTTCGGAACAGTATGACTTATCAGGGAATGACAATCACGCCATGGTTCCTATATCCTCTCGATCTTCTCTACATCCTCCGTTTTTCCCGCGATAAACAATACATCCCCCTCCAGAATCACATCATCCGGACTCGCGATCGGTATGCTCCGGTCCTGTCTTCGAATCGCGATCACCGATGCATTGAACTTCTGCCGGAAATTAATTTCCTTTAGTGATTTTCCGGCATGAGTCGGCCCGACGATGATCTCGATGAGTGAGAATCCCGGTGAAAATTCGATGATATCCAGGACGCTCCGCGACCCGAGAATTTTCGAACACCTGTGGGCCATCTCGAGTTCAGGATCGACCACTCTCTCAACCCCGAGCTTTTCCAGGATCCTCGCGTGACGTGCTGTCTCGGCGCGGCTCCAGACCCTTTTCACCCCGATATCTATCGCTGTCTGTGTCGCGAGGATGTTGTCCTCGATATGATCCCCGATCGCGACGATACAAATATCGTAATCGGCAATCCCCGCGGACCGCATTGCGGCTTCATTTGTGGCGTCGGCTGCGAGAACCTGGCTGAAGTGGTCCTGGTGCTCGTTCACCAGTTTTTCGTTGATGTCGATCCCGAGCACGACAGACCCTTTCTCGAACAGGTCTTTGCCGAGAGCGCTTCCGAACGCCCCCAGCCCGATTATGCAGAATTCTTTTGAAGTAGACATGATTGTTTCCTGCCCGTATTCTACCTTTTTTCTACCCGGTTAATAAATCCGATTCAGGATATTGTACGTGTTCGGCGGGTTTTCTTGCCGATAACGCGAGCGCGAATGTCATCGGACCGAGACGTCCAAGGAACATCAGGAAAATAACCACTATTCGCTGGCCCACCGCGAGGTCGGACGTAATCCCCGTTGTCAGCCCGACAGTACCGAACGCGCTTACCGTTTCGAATCCAAGGGCAAGGAAATTCGATTGATGTCCGGGCTCGGCATGCGATGTGTCGGTCAGCAGCATGAATAACATCCCGACCGCGATTATCAAACCCGCAAGCGCGGTCAGAACCAGCGCTCGACGCGCGGTCTCGCGTCGAAGCCGACGGTCGAAAAGCTGCGTATCGGAACGACCGGTCAGTACCGACCGGACAGCCGCTATGCTCGCCACGAAAGTTGTGGTTTTGATACCGCCTGCTGTCCCCGACGGGCTTCCGCCGATAACCATAAGAAACTGGAGCCCGAAAATTGTCGCGGGTGCGAGGGCGCCGATTTCAAGCGTGTTGAATCCGGCGGTACGCGCTGTGATAGATTGGAATATGCTTGAAAGGAACTTTGAATGTAATGGCAGGTCGCGGAAACCCGCATCGTATCCTGTTTCTATCGTGAAAAAAACAATCGCGCCAATCACGATAAGAACCCCGCTCGACCACAGCACCACTCTCGAATGAAGGCTCATGCGTTTGCGGGAATATTTCCGGCTCGTGAGTTCGGCGATTACCGGGAATCCAAGTCCGCCGACAACAATCAAGGCACAGATTATAAAATTCAGCCAGGTATTGCCTGTGTAATTCCTCAGGCTGTCCGAGAACGATGAAAATCCCGCGTTGCAGAATGCGGATATCGCGTGAAATACGCTGTGCCATATCCCTTCATTGACACCGTACTCCGGGACAAATACCGGAAGAAGCAACGCGGCTCCGAGAATTTCGATAATGAGTGTTGTAGCCGCGACAATCGGGATGATTGTCAGGACATTCACTGTGGATCCCCTGCCGTACTGCTCTGAAATCAGTTGCCGCTGCCGGAACGTAATTTTCTGCCCAAGCATAAGCGCGAACAGTGCACCAAACGAGATGATACCGATCCCGCCGAATTGGAGAAGCACGAGGATCACGGTCTGTCCGAATCTTGACCATTCAGTAGCTGTATCGACTACGATCAGTCCCGTCACACATACCGCGCTTGTTGAAGTGAAAAGCGCGTCGAGAAATCCGATCCCGGACCCGTCGGCGTTACTGACCGGAAGCATGAGGAGTCCGGTCCCGACGAGAATCATGGCGAGGAAGCTCCCGACGAGGATTCGCACGGGAGTGAATGTCGAAGGCTGCTGTTGCGTCGTCTGGTTCATGAAAGGCCGGTTACAAAATCGGATATTGGAAATAGACCGCCTGACAGATACGGGTATTGTACACGAATCTGAGATGATCTTTAGCGATTATTTTTGCCCTCCTCGATCGGATTGCAGGGATTAGCATTTCAAAATGAGTATTTATAGGGATTACGGGAGAATTATTAAAAATTTTCGGAACTTTCATCTACCGGAACAGTCATATATGTGGTAATTTTTAACGGGGAAGGCGATGAACATTGACAACATGGGGGCGTACCGGGTTTCGACGGTATCGCTTGAAAGGTTGCTCGCGAGTCGGGATCCCACGAATCCCGTAAAACGGTGGAAACGCCAAACAATTGGCAACACAAATTTAGCAATGGCCGCTTAATTAAGCGTCCTGTCTCCGAGGGGTTTGCCATTAGCCCCGAAGGGGGCATAACCTTCTAATGGCTGCCGCCACAATCGTGCCCGCTGGTTGTGGCGAAAGACTGACGTGGGCTGGCTGGTCGGGATACGGTCTTCGGTAGACTGATCGGCGAGATTAAATCGGAAGACTACACTCGTAGACGGCGGCCCCGGGGCGATATCGGACGCGGGTTCAACTCCCGCCGCCTCCACCAGCCTTCGCAAATTAAAATCCTGGCGGATTATTATTTTCTCAGGTATGGTTAATCTGGTAAATCTTCGCTAATTCAATATTTGATATTCAAGATTTGATTTTCCATCAGAAATCCGTTATTTTAAGACTTCGCTGTTCGTTAAAATAAGAATTCCTATAATTTAAGATTTAAAATAGTCGTATCAGTAATAATCTAACCAGATAGATGAAAAGGAAGCTACAAGGCAAATATGTAAGAAACACTACAGTAGGGGCAAATGTCCGTGCCTATGTACCAGCACCTCTGCCACCAAAACCCCCGATTAACTGGACTCCTGCCCTCCAGGACAAACATGAAAAAGCACTCCTAGCATTAGGGCGACTTGATAGCGTTTCCAGATTGTTACCCGATACTGTCCTGTTTTTATATATGTTTGTCCGCAAGGAAGCAGTATTATCATCGCAGATCGAAGGAACACAGTCATCCCTGTCAGACCTTCTACTGGTTGAACTCGATTTGGCACCCGGCGTTCCCATTGACGATGTACAAGCAGTCAGTAATTATGTAAAGGCATTGTTTCATGGACTCAAACGATTGGCAGCAGGTTTCCCAATCTCATTACGGCTCATAAGGGAAGTCCATAAAATTCTACTCTCAAAGGGACGGGGTAGTGATCAGGAGCCGGGGGAATTTCGACGCAGTCAAAACTGGATCGGTGGAACCAGACCAGGAAATGCCCATTTCGTTCCTCCGCCCGTGGAGTACTTGGCAGATTGCCTGGGAAAGCTTGAACTCTTCCTTCATGATAAACCTGAAAGCACCACGGTTCTGGTCAAAGCAGGTCTGTCACACGTCCAGTTTGAGACCATCCATCCTTTCCTTGATGGTAATGGGCGTATAGGACGGTTACTAATCACACTTCTGCTATGTTCGAAAGGAGTATTAAAAGAGCCCTTGCTCTATCTCAGCCTGTATTTTAAAAATCACCGTCAGCGTTACTACGATTTGTTGGATAATGTGCGTCAGACAGGGGACTGGGAAAGCTGGCTGGCGTTCTTTTTTGATGCTGTTGCAGAAACAGCTTCTCAAACTGTTGAGACATCTGACCAACTTGTGAAATTGGCTACCGAGGATACTGAACGTATCAAAGCGCTGGGCCGTAAGGCAAACTCGGTATCCAGAGTTCTTCGGGCATTCTTTGAGTACCCGATAACGACCGGAGTTCAATTAGCCCTCAAGACACAATTATCAAGAGCCACTGTGAATTCATGTATTAGAGAATTAGAGCAACTTGGTGTTATTGGTGAAATAACCGGCCAGAAGAGAAATCGCGTTTACAGTTATACAAATTACATCGGTGTATTGAATCAAGGGACGGAAATTATAGCTTAAAATCCAGATGCGTGATAACCTTCGAGCTGAAGAATTGGAGAGTTACCTTAAATCTGGTTCGGGACGGGCGTTCGCTAACAGGCATTTATGGTGATTCCTTGAACCAAGTGTAAAGATCAGCCACACAAAATAAAATTTGGAGAAAGTATGCAACTCGAAGAGTATTCCTGCATCTGCTAGGGTTGAGTAGGGAAAATTCAAACGGAGGAGATGTGTGAGCCGTATTCTTTTACAGATTGGGATTTTCTTTCTACTCATGAGCAATCTCATGAGCTTTTCATGTGCAAAAAAAGAAGTAAAGGAATTCGGTGAATACGAGGAAGTGTCGATTGGCTGGCGTGAGATGGCTGTCAGAGGGAACTGCCTTCCAATTGAATTGGAGGGGATCTCAATTACTGAACCTATAAATTATATCTTCCAGGGCGACATATAGATGATCCGGTCCCAGCCGGATTTCAAGGATATCATCCTCGAAGGTGTGCTGACCTAGAGTGGTCCCGTCTCGCGACGTGATGAACA
>DAOVJF010000441.1 GCA_030673355.1 Planctomycetota bacterium
GGCCACCGCCGGCTTCCCTGGTTCTTGCAAGGAGAGTTTGGGATAGGATGCCCTGGATAGTCATCGAGAGCTGCAGCCTTATCTGCGCCTGCTGGTGAGCTGGGAATACGTCTATGATCCTGTCGACTGATGATACCGCCGAGTTGGTATGCAGGGTTGCAAACACAAGGTGGCCTGTTTCAGCGGCTGTAAGAGCTGTGCTGATAGTTTCAAGGTCTCGCATCTCGCCCAGTAGTATCACATCCGGGTCCTGCCTCAGGGCGCTTCTTAGAGCGGCAACGAAACTAATAGTATCCGAACCGATTTCGCGCTGGGAGATCATCGATACCTTCGAGGTATGCTTGTACTCGATCGGATCCTCAATTGTCACGATATTCACCGGTCGGGCATCATTAATATGGTTAATCATTGCAGCGAGCGAAGTTGATTTTCCTGAACCGGTTGGGCCGGTGACGAGGACGATTCCTCGAGGCTTCGAAGCTAGCTCCTTACAGATTTCCGGCAGTAACAGGTCTTCGATTGTAGGAATCCTCTGGGGGATCGTTCGGAATGCGATGCCCAGGCAGTCTCGTTCGTAGAATATATTGACACGGAACCTGGATACACCCGGAATCTCGTAGGCAAGGTCGCAGTCCCCCTTCTCTTCAAGGGAGTTCTTCTGGTAATCATTTATAATACCCATCGACATTGCTTTGGTTTCTTCAGGTGTAAAAACCGGATAGGCCTTATCCCTGATCAATTTTCCATGGAGCCTGAAAATTGGGAAATCCCTCGCCCTGATATGAAGGTCGGTGCAGTCGTTCTGGAACCCTTTAATTAGAGCTTTGTCCAGATCGAAAGGTTTCACTTTATGGTCGGCGTGTTCCTTAATTCTGGCAGTTTTAGTCATAAAATTCCCATTAAGCTCATTTGCAGTTCTATTTTGCTGCTATCAAAATTATATCATAGATTTTTGCATGCTGTTAAGGAAACAGTTCCCCGAGCTGTCAATCAGGTTCAAATCCCTCTGATGAACTACCCCGGACGATGGGTGGGATTCCTTTAATTCCTGTGTATAATTGCCCCTGTATGACTGAATTAACTTCCATTGAAAAACTTGAGGAAATCAAAAGAGACGCTGATGAGTTGCGAGGTCGTATCGAAATCATTACTCGCGATCTCGATTTTCCCGCTCTCGACAGGGACGTCCGGGATTTAACAAAGCAGCTTGAAGACCCCAATATTTGGAACAATCCTCAGGAAGCGGGGAAATTGAATAAACGCTTGACAATTCTCAAGGATAAGAGGCAAACCTGGGAAAATTTGCTGAACGCGGCTGTGGATGCCGGTGAGTTCGCTGAAATCGCTTTGATGGAGGACGATCCCGGTTCATATCTTTCGGATGCCGGGAAGTCTTTCAGAGATGTGCTTGAGGGTGTAGAAAAAGAAGAAACAAAGCTTCTGCTTTCCGAGCCGGAGGACCCCGGTGATTCAATCTGTTCGATCCAGTCGGGTGCCGGTGGGACCGACGCCCAGGACTGGGCTGAGATGCTCCTGAGGATGTACCTTCGTTATTGTGAGCGTGCCGGATTCAAGGCCAGGATCGTGGAAATTCATCCGGGCGAGCAGGCTGGAATTAAATCGGTGACTTTCGAGGTTGAGGGCAATTACGCCTACGGGTATTTAAAATGCGAGGAAGGCATCCACCGGCTGGTGAGGATAAGTCCGTACGGTCAGCAGCGCCGTGAGACGAGTTTTGCCAGCCTCGATGTCACGCCTGTTGTTGAGGAAACCCTGGTGGAACTGGATGAAAATGACCTCAGGATAGATACATACCGGTCTTCGGGTGCCGGGGGGCAGCACGTTAATATAACCGACAGCGCGGTACGGATCACACATCTGCCGACAGGTATCGTTGTCAGTTGCCAGAATGAAAGAAGCCAGCACAAAAATAAAGCCACCGCATTAAAAATTTTAAAAAGCCGGCTTGCTGAATTGGAGAAGGAGAAACAGGCAAAGGCATCCGAACAGGAGCGTAGCGCGAAGCATAAGATTCAGTTCGGCGGCGGTCATATCAGAAATTATTTCCTTCACCCGAGGAAGCAGGTAAAGGACGCTCGAACGGGGCACGAGTCCGGCAACGTGGATCGCGTGCTTGATGGTGATATCCAGGATTTCATCGATGTGTACCTGAGGTCGCAGGTATCGGGGGCTGCCAAAGCGATCAGGGAAGAACAGGAATAAAAATTTGGACGGCATGTGTCGGATGATGGTTAGAGGAAACCCATGAAAGCGATTGTATGCACAAAATACGGACCACCGGATGTTCTTCAGTTCAAAGAGGTAGAAAAACCTGTTCCGAAGGACAATGAAGTACTGATTAAGATCCACGCATCCACAGTTACATCAGGGGACGTGTTTATTCGAAGTTCCACATACGCTCCCTGGTTCTGGCTCCCCGCGCGAATCATGTATGGTCTCACTAGACCAACCAAACCTATACCAGGGGATGAGCTGGCCGGGGAAATTGAAGCAGTAGGCAAGGACGTAACACTATTCAGGAAAGGTGACCAGGTTATTGGTCTTCCCTGGGGGACTAGTTTTGGTGGTACTAATGCCGAGTACAAATGTATGCCTGAAGACGGAATGCTGGCAATAAAACCGGCCAATATGACCTTTGAGGAAGCCGCCGCCGTTCCTGTTGGGGGACTGACAGCACTGCATTTTCTTAGAAAATCCAATATTCAGAGCGGTACAAAGATCCTTATATATGGCGCTTCTGGAAGTGTAGGTACATTTGCAGTACAACTCGCAAAGTACTTTGGGGCGGAAGTTACCGGGGTATGCAGTACCACGAATATAGGAATGGTGAAATCTCTTGGTGCCGATAAAGTCATTGATTACACAAGGGAGGATTTTACCGGGAACGGACAGACCTACGATGTCATTTTCGACACGGTAATCAAGACATCGTTTTCACGTAGTAAAAGCTCGCTAAAGCAA
>DAOVJF010000582.1 GCA_030673355.1 Planctomycetota bacterium
ATCTTGATATTTCCGAGTTCGAATCAATCACTGTAGAGCAGGCGTTGTCGCACCCAACCTGGAGCATGGGTCCGAAGATCACAATCGACTCAGCGACCCTTGTAAATAAAGGGCTTGAGATAATCGAGGCGCATTATCTTTTCGGGTTGCCGCCGGAAAAAATCGATGTGCTGATTCATCCCGCGAGCATCATCCATTCATTTGTCGAATTTACCGATGGCAGTATGCTGGCTCAAATGTCCAATCCAACGATGGAGATTCCCATTCAATACGCCCTTCTCGGGGGGGAACGCAAGCCAACATCAGCGAAGCAGCTCGATCTTGTTAAAGAAGGAAAACTTGAATTCACCGAGCCCGATATTGAGAAATTCCCCGCTCTTAACCTTGCAAGGCGAGCGCTGAAACTAGGCGGTACCGCGCCCTGTGTACTCAGTGGAGCCAATGAGGAAGCGGTAAAAATGTTTCTGGATAGGCAGATCAAATTCCCTGCAATCACCAGCCTGATCCAGTCAGCGCTGGACCATCACGATGTCATGGAGTCAACTGAAGAAGCCATAATCCAGGCCGATCGATGGGCGCATGAACACGTAAAACAGAGCGTATCGAAAGTTTTTCAGTTAAATCGTGATACTAAATAGGATTAAATACAGGTTACTCTGCGGTTAAGTGAGTATAATTAATTTGCATCCCAATAATTGGGTGAGAATTAGAAATTGGAAATTCTTCAAAATATTATTGATATCCTCCTGGGCGGATGGCGAGTACTGCAGATCATCATACTCCTGAGCGTACTTATCATCGGGCATGAGTATGGACATTTCATCATAGCCAAGCTGTCCGGAATGAGGGTCGATGAATTCGCGGTCGGATTCGGGAGAAGTCTGTGGTCATATACAAAGGGTGAGACCACATACAGCCTGAATGTTTTCCCGCTTGGCGGGTATTGTAAAATTTACGGAATGGATGTTGAGGATGAGGAGGAGCTCAAGAAACAGGCAGAGGAAGCGGCTAAGCAGGCGGGGGATGGGGAAAGTCCGAAGCAGATTCCGGTTAACGCGTCTATCGCTCCGAAAGATGATCCGCGCGCGTTTGTAAACCGTCCCCTATATCAGCGATTCTTGGTAATAATCGCAGGCTCAACCTCCAATTTCCTGATAGCGATCCTGATGGTTTTCATCATGGGGATTACAATCGGGTACCCTGCAGCGGAGCTTGGAAATATAATCCCGGGCGGTCCGGCCGATGTCGCGGGACTCATGACCGGCGATATCATTACCCACCTGAACGGCGCCCAACTGGCATCGACAGACGATCTCCTTCGAGCCGTTCGGTTCAACGAGGCTGAAGCGCTTTATTTAAGTGGAATTCGAGGTAACGAGGGATTCGAAGTAGCGGTTATCCCACAGCAGCTCAGGCTGGTGGACAGCAATTTCTGCCGCCTCGGTTTTATTTACATGAATGACGGGTCGGTTATCTATGTCATTCCCGGATCACCCTCAGGCAGGGCGGGCCTCATTCCCGGGGACATCATTCTGGTAGTCGATGGTCTCAGGTTTCCGTCCCACCGGCTCGAGGTTGACTCCGGAAGCGGTTTAATGAAATTGAGTGTATACAGGGATTACAGGCGGAAATTTATCGAAATTGATTATTTTGACAGTGAGATAAATCAAGACACGTACTCATCGTTTGGTTTTTTCTATGATGGTAACCATGTTATTAC
>DAOVJF010000331.1 GCA_030673355.1 Planctomycetota bacterium
GGCGAATTCATCCACCTCATCATAGCCAAGAAGGATAAACGTAAATTTATCGGAGCCAAAGACCTGCCATGGCGGGGTCCAGGTAATCCTGGGAGTACCAATGCCGGGATGGGTCGGGGGTGGGGGCGCATAATGGTCATATAAATAAATCGAAGCTACGATGCAGGTGATTAAAACACTTAGAATAAAACCGATGATTGTCCACGCGATGAGGAATCGTTGATCCTGGAGAGTCCGGATCTTGAAAAAAGCGAATTGCTGTGGATTTTTATCGGTCACTTATTGTCCCAACCGGCTCACAACTCAAGCCCGTTCCTGTCGGATAGTCCTGAAATCGCTTCGTTGTAAGCCTCAACGGAATTATAATACAAGGGAAATTGCCGGGCAACGACCATGCTTATCACCCTCGCTATCACCCTCGGAAAAGCCTCGACTATATCCTTCCTCGCGATCTCCCTTAATTCATCGATCCCGGGAAAGCTCCGGCTCGATTCGATTTTATCCGATACGTAAATGAGCTTGTCAAGGACATTCATACCCTTTTCACCAGTGGTATGTTTCCGTATCGCTGACAGGACAGCTTCGTCTGATATCCCGAATTTCTCTACCGCTATTATTTCAGACACGTAACCGTGTAAAAGGATCGGATGTGAGAACCCAAAACTATCGGGATCGATCCCTCTCGACACCAGTTCATGCACTAATTCATCCTTTGTATAAAGCCTTGCCAGGTCGTGACACAGTGCCGCGAGTGCGACCTGCTCGTCCGTATAACCGAGGTCCTGATTCCTGTTAATTTCGAGTGCGAAATTGCTCGTCCCGACCAAATGCTCTTCCATCGTGGGAATTTCAGCCCTGATATGGTCAAGCACTTTGGGTACAAGTACCGAGTCAACCTGTCGGGTCAAAGCGGTCCACCCTTCGTACCATACAGACCGTATTTTCTTATGTAACGTTCAACGTCGGGGTAAAGGGAATTTGACGGGATAAATCCATCCTTGAAAGATTCCCGGATGTTGGTGGAGGATACAGGATTATTGACCAGGGACAGAAATTCGATCAGTTCGGCGACTTCCGGGCAATTCTGGTTGACAAGCGCCACATCGGTTTCCATTTTCTTCTCATATTCAGGTCTTGAAACTACAGCGATCCGGTCGAGATATTTTGGAAATTCATCAATCCTGGCCCATATATGGAAAGTGACATTATCGGAACCGGTTATCAGGACCAACGGAGTGCCGGGATACTCAGCCTTGAAATGCTGGAGGGTCTCGATCGTATAACTGACCTCCGCGTGCTCCCGTCCGCGATCGATCTCGATTGAATCCACCCACAGCCATGACTCATCAAGGGTCGCAAGATGAACCATCACCAGGCGGTCATCAATCCCCGCGGAGATTTCCTGTTCTAACCTCAACGGATTAATATAAACGGGTACAATAAATACAAGGCTTAAATTATAGTGGTCTTTCACGGCACGGGCGACCTGGGTGTGCCCCAGGTGAATCGGGTCGAAAGTTCCGCCGAGGATTCCGATCCCACCGGTTAAATCACGATCTTCATTCCTCATTTTCTTCCTCTTCAAGTGTCTCCATCGACAATTCATCTAACGATAACTGATCGGGCGGTTCCCCGTCGACATACTGCGCGATTTTTTCCACATCCGAACCGGCACCGTGCAGGTCCAGATCGAGCATTTTCGATAACTCCCCTAAAAGCCTGCCGGTACCGTCACCCCTTACCGATGAAATTACCACGACAGGCTCAGGGCATCCGGTTTCAGAGATAAATTTGTTGAGATAATTAAAATGGAATTCTGCAAGTTCATCAGCCGGCAGAATATCACATTTTGTCCATGTAACGATTTCTTTTTTTAAAGTAAGTTCGAGATCGTATGCCTCCAGTTCTTTCCTTATGGTCCTGTAGGCATCGACCATTATCTTAAATCGTTCTTCATGATCGTCGACGTACAAAGGAATTTCGACAAGATGGCAGATAATGCTGGTTCTTTTTATATGGCGTAAAAATTGGTACCCGAGGCCCTTGCCCTGATGGGCCATCTCGATCAGTCCCGGAATATCAGCCATAGTGAAACTCGCGAAATCACCGAGCCGGACTACACCCACCGACGGCCTGAGAGTGGTGAAATGGTATTCGGCTACTTTTGGCTTGACCGTTGAAACCACCCCGATAAGCGTGCTTTTCCCCACCGACGGGAGCCCGACAACGCCTACATCCGCTAATAACCTTAGTTCGAGGCTCAACCCCCTTTCCTCACCCGGCCCACCCTTTTCGGACTTTCTTGGAGTACGGTGGGTCGAGGTAGCGAAACTCGCGTTCCCGCGGCCACCCTTGCCGCCTTCCACAACCGTGATTTTCTGTTTCGCTTTCGTTAGATCCCCAATTACAGCACCGGTCTCGCGATCTTTTATGATAGTCCCGATCGGAACTTTCACAACAAGGTTCTTCGCGCTTCTTCCATGACGATTTTTTCCCTCACCGGGCTTGCCATTTTTCGCGACAAGAATTCTTCTGCCGCGAAAATCGACGAGCGTACGCATTCCGGGGTGAGCCTGGAATACGATACTCCCGCCGCGGCCGCCGTTTCCTCCCGCGGGTCCACCCATCGGGCGGAACTTCTCGCGAAGAAAAGCCATGCAGCCGTCGCCGCCCCGTCCGGCCCTGACAGTTATGTCGACTTCATCTACAAACATCGGGAATCATTTAACCATAAAACAGGGATAATTCTCAAAGGAGCTGGATCCTACGGCGTAATCAGGAAGGTTTAAGTATTCTGGTTGAAGTGGTAGAATAATAGGAGGATTACCTGCTTAAGTGAAAATTCTAAGTTCTTTTAAAGGTGAAAATAATGTTAAATGATGGATTCAATAATAAGCAAACTGACAATCCAATGATTGGAGCAATCTTCACCTTTAATGTACCCAGCCACTTAAAAGACGCACCTGACTGGCCTGTAGAGATGAAGCTTCAAATTGATGGTTGGTATGTCACCTATCAAAAAATTGACGGGAATTGCACAAAATCCGGTATTCCCTATCTTTATAGAATTCTTGAACATTCATGGGTTGAAGTTCCTTACAAATTACACAAATTTTTAGAGTACTTATGGGTCCGAGCTATAGAACAGGAAAATAATAAAGAAGAAATACAGGAAGGGTTTGATAAGTTAACTGATTGGCTTAAGAAGGTTAATTTTGAAAAACCGGAGGGTAAGGTGTGGGATGAGGTGGGAGTGTAGTGGGTAATATTGGATCAGAAAATGATTGGAAATATGGAGTCGTGACCTTCCTGGATATTCTTGGATGGAAAGGTATCTGGCAAAGAAAAATAAAGAAGCCGATGGATCTGCTTGATGAGATCTTAGATTATTTTCACGTTGGGTTAGAATATTGGACTTCAAGACCTAAGAGCAATATTGGTCAGACCGATATTGTAAATATTTCTGACACATTCGCAATTTTTACTGAAATTCCAATTCAGCCACCCACTGGTTTGGAAGGTTTGATAGGGAAACTCATGGAAGAAAATCAGGGCGAAAAAGAGTCTATCGAATTCCATGGCTACTTATGCAAAATGGGCCTTAAAAGATCCATCGAACTTGGCATACCTTTACGAGGCGCTACAAGCGTAGGGAAGTACATTTTTAAAAACAATAGATTTGTAGGTGAAGCGGTTGATGAAGCTGCTGACTGGTACGAAGCCACGGACTGGATTGGTGTCCACATGACACCTACAGCATCTTTTCGATTCAACGAGGCAGCTTATTGGCTACCCTACACACCACCGTTTAATAAAGGTCCAAAATGGGAAACTAAGTGTTTAGATTGGATACAAGGATGGTATCCCAGTGAAGAAGATATTAATGTAAGGAAACAAAAACTTAAAGATGCGTTTATTGAAATGGGGCCTATAGGACCAGATATAGTCGGTAAATTTACAAACACATTAAAATTTTTCGACGAAATTGAAGAAAACTTCCCGGTCGTCAAGCAACCTGAAAATTCTGGTTGATTAGTTCACAAAAAAAATCCTCGACTGTTTCCAGACGAGGTCAAAAAAAGAGGTCAAATTTATTGTACAGATA
>DAOVJF010000187.1 GCA_030673355.1 Planctomycetota bacterium
AATGGCAGGGCTATGGGGATAGCGATAATTCCCATGGTAAGGTATCCAAGAAGGATTTTGTAATTAATACCGCCTATAAAAAGCATTCCAAACCAGATCGCAAAAAATACCAGGGCGGTACCGAGGTCGGGCTGTATCAGCACCAGGCCCACGAGAGGAATAACGATAAAGATCCCGGCGAGGCTGGCCCATAACCATCCGATTCCATGTTTAATCCGTGCGGTCGCGTCCGCCATCGAAAACACAAGCGCCAGTTTCGCGAATTCGCTTGGCTGCAGCCGCACACCTCCAAGTTCGATCCATCGCTGGGATCCACCGACCACTTTCCCAAGAATGAGCGTGATGATAAGCAGGAGAAGTATCCCGCCATATAACCACCATGAATAGCGGCAGAGGAACCGGTAATCGATTTTTGCGACCATCCAGATGACCAGTATTCCCAGGACAAGATAAATCGACTGCCTGACCGCATGGCTTGAGAATGTCCACGGTGCGTCCGCGGTCGCTATGGCAATGAGCCCAACCCCGATAAGGCCCATAATTACAGTAAGTCCTACAAGTATGCGGTCCCATCTTATGTAAATCTTCTGTAAAATAATGCACCAGCCTTGATCGGAATTATACCGGACAATCGCATCGTGCCGCCATTCAGCAAATTCTCGGAAGCATCTCACCGGCAAGCATATCAACGATCCTTCGTCCGCCGGTTGCCGCTTTCAGAACCACTTTTCCACCTAGATCGTCGCGGATCTCCCCGATCTTCCTTGCCTCCATGCATCTCGGGTGGCTATGGCAAATCCTAAGGGCTTTATCGACCGCATCGTCATCAAGGATTATTAACAATGCACCCTCATTTGCCAGGTAAAGGGGGTCGAATCCGAGTATTTCACTCACCGCCATGGTTTCCGGACCGATCGGAATTTCAGTTTCGACAATTTCAATTCCGACCTTACTTGCACGCGAGATTTCATTCAATGCGGTAGCAACTCCGCCACGTGTGGGATCGCGCATGACGGTAATTGCCTGTCCGAGTTTATCAAGAAGCTGTTCAACCAGGTCATTGAGGGAGCAGCAATCGCTGTAAACTTTGCCCCTGATATTCAATTCATTCCTTGCGACAATAATTGCCGCACCGTGAACTCCGGCGGGTCCGGTCAGGATTACCGATTGTCCGGGCCTGGCCAGTGCTCCGGACAGTTTTATTCCTTTTCTGCGAATCCCGATCCCGGTTGTATTGATAAAAATTTTATCCACAGCACCTTTTGGCACCACCTTAGTATCACCTGTCGCGATCCGGACCCCCGCGTGCCTGCATTCGTCAGCCATGCTCCCGACAATTTTTTCAAGGTCTGAAAACAGAAACCCTTCCTCGATAATGAATCCCACAGAAATAAATAACGGCTTGGCACCCATAGCGGCAACATCGTTTACGGTGCCGGCTATGGCAAGTTTGCCGATATCGCCGCCGGGGAAAAAAATCGGCTGGATGACAAAGCTGTCGGTGGAAAAGGAGATTTCACCTGTAGGAAGGTCAATATTCGCGGCGTCATCGAGCGGGTCAAGTTCGGGGGATGAAAATGCGGATGCAAAAATATCGCGTATTAAATGGTGGCTGGCCAGACCGCCATGCCCGTGCGCGAGTGTAATTCTTTCATTGTTGTTTTTATCAGTCATTTAATTCAAACGGTCCCTGATATTTATAAAACGCGGCGCAGGTACCTTCACTTGATACCATGCAGGCACCCTGCGGGCGCGATGGGTCGCATTCCTTTCCGAACAGGACGCATTCGGGAGGTTCTATCAGGCCCTTCAGAATTTCCCCGCACCTGCATCCAGTGATCAGTTTTGTATCCTCAACTTCAACCGGATGAAGCTTTTCAGCATCGAAATCCGCGAATTCATCACGGATTCTTACTCCGCTTCCCGGAATTATTCCGAATCCGAGCCATTCGGAATCGACGATTTTAAAAACCCGGTGGATCACTTCAACCGCTTTGGGATTGCCATCTGAACGGGCAACGCGTGTATAAACATTTTCCACTCTCGATTCCCCTTTTGATGCCTGTTCCAGAAGTGCGATAATTCCTGTCAGGATATCGGCCGGTTCAAACCCGGCTACAACTACCGGTATGCCTTTCTCCGCGACCGGCTCATATGGTTTTAACCCGATGATTGTACTCACATGGGCTGCCGCCAGGAACCCGTGCAGGTTAAGGTCGGGATCATCGGCGAGCAACTCCATCGCGGGCGGGATAACTTTCCCCAGGCTGAGAATCCCGAAATTTTTAATGCCCTTGTTTTTAATCGAGAGAATTGTCTGTGAATGACCGGGAATGGTGGTTTCGAATCCGATACCGAGGAAAACGACAATTTTATCAGGATTTGCCAGGGCGATCTCGATCGAATCAAGTGCCGAGTAAACAATTCGGATATCAGCACCCTTCGACCTCTCATCCTGAAGGGAGGACGTGCTTCCGGGCACCCGGATCATATCACCAAACGTGGTAACGATTACCCGGCTATCACGGGCGTAGGCGATCGCGGTGTCCAGCCCACTCCGCGGTGTTACACATACCGGGCAACCCGGTCCGCTTATCAGACGCACATTGTCCGGTAAGATATCCCTGATACCATGACGGTGCACGTTCATGGTATGTGTACCGCAGACCTCCATTAGGTTGATCTTTCGGTCAGGTAATGGAAGATCATTTATTTTAGCGGCAAGTGCCTGTAATGTTCCGGGCTGCCTGTATGGATCGATGTGTTTCATTACCGCGTACCGGTTAAATCAAGGCTGGTATTATACCCGATGGGGAACGTTAAAGTCCTGTACGTAATTTTTCAGGCGAAGCAGACTGGTATTGGCGCGTACTTGAGAGGAATTCATGGTAAAATAATTCTGGGATCCACCAGGAGCATGCGATGCATGAAGTATCCAGAAATTGGTCGGAAAAAGGGACCGAACTTGCCAACGCCGGACGGTATGAGAGGGCGATTAATTATTTCGATCTAGCTATTCGAAATAACACCAGGTACGCGCCCGCATGGCGTAACAAAGCCATGGCACTGATGAACATGGGTGAGTACCGGAAAGCCCTGGGATGTCTGGACCGCGCGATCGAACTCAATCCGGAACTGGCCAAAGTCTGGACCGTAAAGGCAATCGCCCTTCAGAATCTCGGCAGGTTCGAGCAGGCGATCGAATGCTGCGATGAGGTTTTAAGGATTGAATATTTCAATTCAGATGCATGGGTGCGAAAGGGTACGCTGTATGGTGCGCTGGGTAATACTCAACAGGAAATTTTGTGTTACGACAGGGCTATACAGATCAACCCGGGTAACGCGTCCGCCTGGTTTAACAAGGGATCTGTATTAGCACTGCAAAAAAGGGTCGGGGAAGCGCTGCCATGCCTTCAGATGGCGGAACGGTTAAACCATCCACGCGCGAAGTCGATAGTTGAAAATATCCAGACCCTGTCAGAGTAATTCATACCAATCCTACTTGAAAGTACTTTTTTCGAACTCCTGTTATCTCTCTGAATCAGATGATGAGGGATTCCCTGCACGACAATTCGAGCTGTTCCGGGCATATTGGATTAATAGTATAGTTATTAATTTAAATCAACAGATAGGTGCCCCCTTTTTATAGTTGTCTCCTTTTTAAAGGTCAATTGATTATTCGGTATAGTAGCTATATAATTATGTATGAGGGATTTATGATGGATATAAAAATCGACAAGAAATTCATTGAGGGTGTATTTGACCTAAATCGTAGGCTGGAGGAATTAAGTGGACAGGAAATTTCAGCCAGGGAGAATAATGATAGGTGGAAAAAGAATCTTATCAATGACATCGATAAGCTTGAAACGAAAATACGGAGAATAGAAATATCGAAACCGGGACGAGAATTTGTATTAAAAAGCCTGGAAGAATTAAAAATTAAAATTAAGAATGGACCTGGATTTACGTTAAAATTCTTGAATCAGGTAAGACAGGTAAGACATGAGGTAAGTGGTACGTCGAAGGATGATACAAGGATCACTATACCAAAAGCTACCCCTGACCCACCAAAATGGTGATACTCTGTCTGGAATGTTCGCAATTGAAGATATAATTGAAAGATACGAAGCTTTCTCAAATCAAATCAGTGTGCAAGTTAGGCTTATATCATATGGGTTGCTTGGCGTAATGTGGGCAATAGTGATAAGTAGTGAAAAATTAATTCCCACAGAGGGAATACTTACTCCAGATATGGTTTATATTAATTTCTTTTCGATTGCACTCGTTGCAGTATTAACCCTCACGTTGGATTTTCTGCAGAACATTATCGGGGTGGTTCATTCAAAAAAGCTTTTAAGTAAGGCTGATGCTGAACTTTCCGAGAAAATTAGCATCAATCCTAATGATGCATTATATAAAACTGCTCATTTACTGTTTTGGTTAAAACAGATTCTCCTTGTGGTTAATTTAATTATATTTTTTAAAATAATAATTTGTTTGGTCTTGTCATACCGTTAACATGTCCGGGTACCGGTGACAAGCTGAGTGAGGCTTTGTACCCCTTCCAATCCTCCCAAACCTCCCCGCCGAACGTGCTTGTCGCCGTCCTACCCACCCCCACCAAATACTTGTATTTCAAGGTGATAGTGGTCGGAATATTTTTTCAGGATGCCGGGATACTCCTCGCGGTCCGAATCATCCAGGAAAACCTACTGACGATTGTTACCTCTCTGGGTCACATGATGACGGATTCCCGGCACGACAATTCGAGCTGTTCCGGGCAAATTGGATAATTAGCTTAGTTATTATCTAAATCAATAGGTAGTTGTCCCCTTTTTAAGTCCTCACATTTAAATCCTATGTATTTGATTGCATGAACTGGCTGTGGGGAATGAGGAATACGAATATTGTGAATAAAAGCGCGACGATTGTCCAGATTCCAAACCTTATGAGTTGCCCCTTTTCCACCTGTCCGGTCAACGCCTGCCTGTAGGTTTTATAGTGACTCAGCAGGTGAATTACCCATGCAATAACCAGCAATGTGCTCTTAGTATCTGTGACATCCCCCATTGACGCTATCCCCTGGGTCGGCCAGGGCATGAAACCGCAGGCGAATGTGAACCAGGTGATCGGGATGCCAAGGACAATAGCGCCGATGGTGAATGTCAGAATCGCCCAGAATGATGATTTGTATGCCTTGATGAAGGATGTTACGTCAAAGCCCGCGAAAATTCCGAATACGTAAAAAATTACATGAAACATAAACATCAAAGCCCCGAACGACAGAACGATATGGCTGACAAGCATAACCTTTCCGTAACGCGCCTCTTTGATTACATTGCCTTCATATGTTGCCCAGAAATGCTGATGTTCGCGAGTAAATCCGGAAAACAGCTTTTCGAACAAGTTCATGTCCTTCCAGATTTCAATTGACCTGCCTTCAGTCGTCTCAATTGTCAAATAATAAAACCATCTCTGGCCTTTTTCTGATAACGGTGGAAGGATGGCAATCCATTTTTCAGTTTGTTCAGCCTCGAAAAATACCGGTTCAAATTCGAGCGGTTCAGGAATATCACCATGATGGCGGATTATCCAGGCGGTGACACTTTCCGGCGCCTCAGGACCAAACTGGATGAATCGAATTTCGAGAAAATGGTTTGTATCCACAAACGTGTCGTCATCCGGCACGAAAACATAACCCAACCGTGGAGGGGACATCTCCCTGTACATCTCCGGGGTAATCATACTGCTCATACCGTGTGCAAACGCGGCGAATGCAATAATAACAGTTAAAATAAGCGGCCAGTTTCGCATAATTAATAAAATACCTCTCAGTACAGATCAAGGGATTCTATCATGGATAAGACGTCGCCTTCCAGTACACAATCCCCTCATTGTTGCAGCAGTAGTAACCGGCACACTAAAAA
>DAOVJF010000147.1 GCA_030673355.1 Planctomycetota bacterium
TCGAGGATTGAGCCACTTTTGGCCAGGGTGAACCAAACGAGACCTTTCTGAATGAGGTGGGAAATTCTGATATCTTCATCGCGCGGTACAATCCTGACGGAAACCTGGTATGGGTGAAGCAAGTCAGCGGTGTAAAGGAGGATATTTGTAAGGACATCACTGTGCTTTCTGATGATTCAACTGTCGCGACCGGAATTTTCGGTAAAGAGGATATTTTTGTCATAGCCACCGCCACATTTGGCCAGGGCGAACCAAACGAGACTGTTCTGGATTCGACAGGATACGGTGATATTTTCATCGCACGGTACAACCCAGATGGAAACTTATTATGGGCGAAACAAGCAACTGGTGTATGGATAGAAGAAGGTAAGAGCATAACAATTCTTCCTGATAATTCAACTGTCGTGACCGGATACTTCTATGGTTCAGCCACATTTGGCCAGGGTGAACCAAACGAAACTGTCCTGAACTCAGGAGGATACAGGGATATGTTCATTGCTCGATACGATCCTGATGGAAGTCTGGAATGGGCAAAGCAGGCTGGTGGTGATTACGGGTGGGACATTGGCTATGGTATCACGACGCTCTCAGATAATTCATTAGTCGTGACCGGAGGCTTTGGAGATTCCGCAACATTTGGACCTTGTGAACCAAACGAGACCGTTCTGAATTCGGCAGGAAATTCTGATATTTTCATCGCGCGGTTTGCTGAATAAACCTTTGCTTTACACAAACACATCTATCGACAATGCTGAGTGGTAACTGTTCTAAGGAATATCCTGTTGAATTCGATTAAATTCTACTGGACCTTATTACATTCGATTTGCTAAATGTGAGCGCATGAGAAGATATTAATCACAGGAGGCTTTACGATGAAGAAACGAACAAAAATTCTGTACACGACCGGAATTTTCGTAGTGATGCTGATAGCGGTCAGTAGCCTGGTGGCGAATGCCAGCATATTGACCGATTTTATCCGTGGCGGAGACTGGGGCGATGTTGTTGACCTGATTACCGAGGATAACATTAACAAGGCCGATGACGACGGTATGACTCCACTCATGCTGGCTGTCTCGATCGGTGATGTGGATATCGCGGTGCGTTTGGTTGAATCGGGCGCAGACGTGAATAAGGTGGGAAAAAAAGAAACAATATCCAACTCACCACTGGCGATCGCATCATGGCGTGGAGATGATGCGATGATTTCGATCCTTCTCGATTACGACGCAAGGGACCCATGGCTGAGTAATGTGCCGGATTATGATCCGTATGGCCTAAAGCCGTACACTTTTGGCGACGTGGATATTGACATACATCCCGGATTTATCGAGTCACTCCTCAACGATAATACAACTCCAACGATCTCAAGATCCTGGTTCGATCCAAATATCCATGGACCATGCGGATCGACAATCTCAAGGAACATATTTACCGGAGGTCCCGATTTCGGGCAGGATAATAAGCGAAGCAGGACCATTAATTATTCTGACGGTGTTTTAATCGAAGAACTGGTTACATATCCGTCTTATGTCACGAATCAGGGGATCGTGTTCCCGCAGAATGTTTACCGGATTGACGATGGAGGCCCGTTTGTCGATATCAGATGTGAGGAGCACACACAGCGGGTCAAGTCAATCAGTGTCAACAACTCGGGACAGTACATCGAGCTGGTCAACACAGACAGGGGAATTTATACCGGCACGATCGGCCAGATCGACGAGTGCGAGACATTACTCATAGAGATGCACAAGCAGAACGGGTCGGTAATTGCCGAGTATGAAATTGTGTGTGAGTTAAGAGGCGCGGTTCCCGGAGCGGTTACTATCCAGTTGACCCGCTGGCCCGGAAACAGCGGAAATCGCAATAATTAGGACTTGTTGCCGGATACCCGCGTTCACGAAATCCATGGTCGTACCTGTGGGTTTCACGTAAGCAGATCGAAAGTTACTGTGACGATAGCAAAATCTCATTCCCCGATGATTTTTACGAGGACTCTTTTGCGGCGCCGTCCATCGAACTCACCATAGAAGATTGATTCCCACGGACCGAAATCCAGATCACCATTCGTAATTGCCACGACCACCTCGCGTCCCATAATCTGGCGCTTGAGATGAGCATCGGCGTTGTCTTCGCCGGTGTCGTTGTGGCGATACTGGTTGATTGGCGCATGGGGGGCAAGTTTCTCGAGCCATTTTTTGTAATCGGAATGAAGCCCGGATTCGTTATCGTTGATAAACACCGATGCGGTTATATGCATCGCGTTGATGAGCACGAATCCTTCACTGATTCCGCTCTCACGAACGCAGTCCATCACATCGGGGGTGATATTGACGAGGTCCATCCGGTTCGGGGTGTTGAACCATAATTCTTTTCGGTAGCTTTTCATAATTTGCACCTCACGGCAATGTAAATATAACGGTTTATCGGAATTCTATCAACTGGGTGTAATTCCGGGCTGTCCAGGATAATCTGATTATGGACAAGGTTAGCCCATCGGATAAGGCATCCGGGCGGCCAGATAACATTTTCCACGGAAGCGATTGTCATATGGAAAACCCTTGATATCCGATAGCTGGAAGCTGACGGCACTTGATATCCGATAGCTGGAAGCTAACGGCACTTGATATCCGATAGCTGGAAGCTAACGGTACTTGATATCCGATAGCTGGAACTTGGAGGAAATCCTTGTTTTAAACCATTTGAGGTTTACTGATCATACCGTGAATTTGATATTAATGATTACGATCGGGTGGATTCTCGCCTTTGATTATCTGTCCTGATATGTTACTATCTCGCGGGTTTGGGTGATGAAAATCTCTTGAATTTCAGATGTGATAGTGTTAAAACTGTAAAAGATTGTGGAATTTTTCACAAAATCTATAACGCCCTTATTACGGGTTATTTCGAGGTGCTTTAATGACGAGGGAATTCCGGTCAATTGATGGGAACACAGCAGCTACTTATATCGCTTATGCGTTCAGCGATGTTGCCGCTATTTATCCAATAACCCCTTCTTCAGTGATGGGTGAGGTTGCCGACGCGATGGCTGTCGATGGGATCATCAACCTTTTCGGGCAGAAACTCATGGTGGTAGAAATGCAGTCTGAGGGAGGTGCTGCCGGGGCGGTGCACGGTGCATTGGCCACCGGGGCTCTTGCCACAACTTTTACCGCATCTCAAGGGCTACTGCTCATGATTCCAAATATGTTTAAGATCTCAGGGGAGCTTCTGCCTGCTGTATTTCATGTATCAGCCAGGTCTGTGGCAACCCATGCTCTGAGTATTTTCGGTGAACATTCAGATGTCATGACAGCAAGGACGACCGGATTTGGCCTTATGGCCACAGGATCGTGCCAGGAAGTACACGACCTGGCGATTGTGAGCCATATCGCTACCCTCAAGACTAAAGTACCGATGCTTAATTTCTTCGATGGTTTCAGAACCTCCCATGAAATCCAGAAAGCCGAGGTCATTTCCTATGATGAACTCACCGATATAGTGCCATGGGATGAAATCGAGAATTTCAGGCGTCGCGGTATGAATCCCGAGCACCCGCAGCTACGGGGCACCGCCGAGAACCCGGATATTTTCTTCCAGGCCCGTGAGGCATCGAATTCTTTCTATAACGCGGCTCCCGGGATCATCCAGGAAACAATGGAGCTGGTTTCAGCGAAACTCGGCAGGACATACAACCTGTTCGATTACTACGGAGACCCCGAGGCTGAGAATATTATCGTTATTATGGCCAGTGGTGGGGACGTTGCCTATGAAGCGATCGATTATCTCAATGAGCGGGGCAGCAAATATGGTCTGCTTAAGGTAAGGCTTTACCGTCCATGGTCGACCGAGCACTTCATGAAAACCCTCCCGAAGAATGTAAAAAAGATGGCGGTACTCGAACGGACAAAGGAACCGGGTGCACTTGGAGAACCGCTCTACGTTGATATTATCACCGCCTTGAACGAGTCCCGGCGCAACGATATCGAGGTAATCGGAGGACGTTACGGTCTTTCATCGAAAGATTTCACGCCTACACATGTTAACGCAATTTTCAAGAATCTTGAAAACGCATCTCCCAAAAATCATTTCACGATTGGAATAGTCGATGATGTAACGCATACGTCGCTTGAAATCCCCGAGGTTATCGATACTTCGCCAGCCGGCACGGTGAGCTGCAAGTTCTGGGGCCTTGGCTCGGATGGAACAGTCGGCGCAAACAAGGAAGCCATCAAGATAATAGGCGATCACACTGATAAATATACACAGGGTTATTTCGCGTACGACTCGAAAAAATCCGGCGGTTTGACAATCAGCCATCTCAGGTTTTCAGACAGCTTCCTGAGGGGGCATTATTTCATAAAGGATGCCGATTATGTCGCATGCCATAACCCGGCTTACCTCGGCTTCTACGATATGCTTTCCGACCTTAAACCCGGCGGGACATTCGTACTGAATTGCCACTGGGCATGCGATTCGGGTACCGATGATCAATTACCAAACTCATTCAGGAAGACCATTGCTGAGAAAAATATCGAGTTTTACACGATCGATGCCGTCAAAATTGCTGAAGATGTCGGACTGGGCACCAGGATCAACATGATCATGCAGACGGTTTTTTTCAAGCTCTCGAAGGTTCTGCCTGTCGATGAAGCCATCAACTACCTTAAAAAAGCAATTGATAAAACATATGGAATGAAAGGGAAAAATGTAGTCGAGATGAACTGGCTGGCGGTTGATGCAACTATCGACGCCATTGTAAAAGTCGATGTTCCCGCGGATTGGGCGCACCTTCCACCGGATCCGGACCCGGGAACCGATGAACCCGAGTGGGTCAGGGAGGTCATGTACCCGATCATAAAACAGAAGGGCGATGATATGCCCGTGAGCACATTCTACTCCGACCTTGATGGTTCATACCAGTGGACGGGTCCCGATGGGACGTTCCCGGTGGCGACAACTAAGTATGAGAAACGTGGCGTCGCGATAAATGTCCCTGAATGGAACCCGGAAACCTGCATCATGTGTAACCAGTGTTCATACGTATGCCCGCATGCCGCAATTCGTCCTATCGTCCTGGATGAGGAAGAAGCTGCCAGGAAACCCGACACCTTTGTAACAAAGGAAGCAAAGGCCAAGGGTATCAAGGGTATGCAGTACAGGATTCAGGTCTATATCGATGATTGTACGGGATGCAGTAATTGCGCGGATATCTGCCCTGTGAACCAGAAGGGGGACAAGGATCCGGCACTTGTAATGGAGCATCTCAATACACAACGTAAAGAGCAGACCCCCAACTATAAATTCGCCGAAACTGTTGTCCCGAAGGATGACCTGGCTCCAGTAACAAATGTCTTAAGCAGCCAGTTCCAGCAGCCGTTATTCGAGTTTTCCGGAGCATGCGGCGGTTGCGGCGAGACCCCCTACTACAAGCTTATGACACAGCTTTTCGGTACCCGCCTTGTCATTGGAAACGCTACGGGATGCTCATCTATCTTCAGTGGAAGCGCTCCGAGCTGTCCATTCGCTGTCAATAAGGACGGACATGGCCCTGCATGGGCGAACAGCCTTTTCGAGGACAATGCTGAATTCGCATTCGGAATGAAACTCGCCCATGACCAGCGTCGCAAACGAATCGAAAATCTCATCAGGGAAGCTCTTGCCGGCGGAATTTCCAATGATCTTAAGATCGCGATGAACAACTGGCTTGAGAACATGGCTGATGGAGCATTGTCGAAGGATTCGGGACGGAAGCTCAAGAAATTACTTGAGAATGAAATGGAAGAGAATGAGCTGCTTACCAAAATCTATAGCATGAACGACATGTTTACGAAACAGTCGATCTGGGCTTGCGGTGGAGATGGCTGGGCGTACGATATCGGTTACGGCGGGCTCGACCATGTCATGGCGATGAACCTGGATGTAAATATCCTCGTGATGGATACCGAGGTTTACTCGAATACCGGCGGACAGTCATCGAAGGCAACCCCGACGGGTTCTGTCGCGAAATTCGCGGCATCGGGTAAAAAGACCGCTAAAAAGGATCTCGGGGCAATGATGATGATCTATGGTTATGTCTACGTCGCCTCGATCTCGATGGGGGCAAATAAAGCCCAGACATTGAAAGCATTCCTCGAAGCGGAAGCCTATCCGGGACCGTCGATTATTATCGCTTATTCACCGTGTATCAACCATGGAATCAAAGCCGGTATGGGTAAGACGCAGGAAGAGATGAAACTCGCGGTCGAGTGTGGATACTGGCCGCTGTACAGGTATAACCCGTTACTCGCCCTTGAGGGTAAGAACCCGTTCCAGCTTGATTCCAAGGAACCTACAGGTGATATCCAAAAGTTTTTGATGGGTGAGGTTCGATACGCATCACTCACTCAGAGCCATCCGGAAGAGGCTGAGAGGCTTCATAAAAGGCTTGCCGAAGAATTCAGCGAGAGATATCTTAAATACAAGGCGATGGCTGAAGCCGATGTGAGCGTTGTAACGGCTGGCGCGACTCTGGATTAAGAACTAATCTGTTTTAGAATTGATTTACGTCGACAAGCACGTTCGACACGGAGATTTTTCGAGGTTTGCGGGTTGGAGATGTCTCACTGAGCTTGTCAACGGCACCCGTTTTTTTTGTTAGTTGTAAAATCGTCGACAAGCACGTTCGACCCGGAGATTTTTAAAAGCGCGCTAGTTGGAGATGTCTCACTGAGCTTGTCAA
>DAOVJF010000425.1 GCA_030673355.1 Planctomycetota bacterium
GGGATTCATCCGGGTTATGGATTCCTCGCTGAAAATGCCGATTTCAGCCGTGCATGTGATGAAGCGGGTATAACTTTCATCGGACCTCCCGCAAGCGTGATAGAAGCGATGGGGTCTAAATCCGCAGCCAAGGATATTATGCTGGACGCGGGTGTCCCGATGGTGGAAGGATATCATGGCGACAACCAGGACCCGGATTTCCTTAAAACTTTCGCGGACAAAATCGGCTACCCCGTTTTACTTAAACCATCGGCAGGCGGCGGCGGTAAAGGAATGCGGATAGTGCAGTCGGGTAAAGAATTTGAAAGTTCCCTCGATTCCGCTAAACGCGAGGCGCTGGCGAGTTTTGGCGATGAAGCCATGCTCATTGAAAAATACCTCACGCGTCCGCGGCATGTTGAGATCCAGATTTTCGCGGATACGCAAGGTAATGCAATTTACCTTGCGGAACGCGACTGCTCGGTACAGCGGCGCCATCAGAAAATTGTAGAGGAAGCTCCCGCACCGGGCCTTAGCGATGAAACACGCAGAATCATGGGTGAAACCGCGGTAAAGGCAGCGAAAGCGATCGGTTATGTCGGTGCGGGCACGGTGGAATTCCTTTACGGTGAGGATGGCTCATTCTATTTCATGGAAATGAATACCCGTCTCCAGGTGGAGCATCCTGTCACCGAATTCATCACGGGACTCGATCTTGTGGAATGGCAGCTTCTCGTTGCGTCGGGCCAGCCGCTTCCTTTGAAACAGGAGGAGGTTACGGTTAACGGCGCGGCGATTGAAGTGCGGATTTACGCTGAGGATCCTGATAATGAATTTCTCCCATCGACCGGCAGGCTGGTGTATCTCCGTACGCCGTAAGTGAACAGACATGTTCGGGTTGATACGGGTGTCAGGGAGAACGACGAGGTCAGCGTCTATTACGACCCTATGATCGCGAAGCTGATAGTCTGGGATGAAAATCGCGATCTTGCTATCCAGCGCATGGATAGTGCCCTCCAGAATTATCGCATCTGTGGTTTAAAAACAAATGTGTCTTTCCTTTCCAGTGTAATAAACAGCGAACCATTTTTCAGGGGGGATGTGGAAACAGGATTTATTGATAGGCATTATGATTCCCTGTTCAAGGATATTCCAACCGACGGTAATGCGCCCGCCCTGACAGCGCTGTATATCCTGTTAAAAAAATCAAAAACCAGTGCCATGGAAGCTGAAACAACCAGCGATCCTTATTCGCCTTGGAACTTTTTCTCGGCCTGGCGATTAAATGACAATCCTGTTTATAAGATCAAGCTTCTGAACGATGGCAGGGAAATCACAATTTCTGCCGATTTGAAAGGCAAGTCTTACCAACTGGAATTTGAAGGCAAAGACATCAAGGCATCCGGGCAACTGTCCGATGATTCGCTGGTTGCTTACCTTGGCAACCTCAAATTTGATGTGGCGGTCGCGGAGCACCTGAATCAGATCACGGTGTTCAATAAACGGTTGAGAAGCGAATTCCACTCTGTTGAAGAACAATATGCCGATCTTGCCCATGACCAGGACGATGGCGGACTTACCGCGCCAATGAACGGGACAATTGTCGCTGTCCTGACTGAAGCCGGGGCAAAGGTGAAGAAAGGCGATGGATTGATTGTCCTCGAAGCCATGAAAATGGAACATAAAATTATTGCCCCGGACGACGGCACCGTGACCGATGTTTTCTTCAAGGTCGGCGACCTTGTCAAGGAGGGCACGGAGCTTATAGCGTTTATGGCCGATGGGGACCAGGAGAGCAAGTAGCGGACATGGTATTTCCCAGAGAAGCCAGGATCGTTGAAGTCGGACCTCGCGACGGCCTTCAGAATGAACCGCTTCCCGTGATTCCAGTCGAAACCAGAATTGAATTCATTAACAGGCTGAGCCGAACCGGCCTGAAAAATATTGAGGCGGGCAGCTTTGTGTCCCCCAGATGGATTCCGCAGATGGAGGGTACGGGAGACGTCATCAAGGGCATTGCAAGGAATCCGGGGATTGTATATTCAGCATTAATACCAAATGTAAACGGATTAAAAAAAGCGATTGAAGCCAGGGTCGATGAGGTTGCGATATTGGCAGCGGCTTCTGAAACTTTCTCGATGAAAAATCTCAACTGTTCGATTTCCGAAAGCATCGAACGTCTGAAAGAAGTAATTGAAGAAGCTGAAAAACATGGAATTCCGGTACGGGGATCCATTTCCACCGCGGTCACTTGTCCATACGAGGGTGAAGTTTCGCCTGACAGAGTTACCGAAGTTGCCAAAGAATTATTCGGTATGGGCTGTCGCGAGATTTGTGTATGCGACACAACCGGCACCTGCACACCTCTAGAGGCAAAACGTTTAATCGAGGTTGTCACTCATCATGTGCCAATCGAAAAGCTGGCGGTTCATTTTCATGACACATATGGCCAGGCACTTGTGAATATCTATGCCGTACTGGAAGAGGGAATTTCCATTGTCGAGAGTTCGGTCGGGGGCCTTGGCGGTTGCCCGTACGCCGAAGGCGCGTCGGGAAATGTCGCCACCGAGGATGTCGTTTTCATGCTTGAAGGACTTGGAATTGAAACCGGTATCGATCTTGCGAATTTAATCGAAGCTGGAAATTTTATTACGTCCGGCATCGGCCGTGTAAACGAATCAAAAGTATCCAGAGCGGGTTATAATTGCAGCCGCTGAACCAGAAAAGGAGTTCATCATGACATCACCACTTTGGACGCCATCGGAAGAACAAATCGCCAGGGCAAACCTGACTGGGTTTATCGGTGAGGTTAATAACCGGTTTGGGAAGAACATAGAAACTTATGTCCAGCTTCACGAATGGAGTATTGATGAGAGGGAGAATTTCTGGTCTTTAATGTGGGATTTCGGCGGGATAATTTCGTCGAACAAGGGTGATCGAATAGTAGTCGACGGCCATAAAATGCCGGGATCCGTATGGTTCCCGGACGCGACTTTGAATTTCGCTGAAAACATGCTCAAGTTTCGTGATGATAAAACAGCCCTGGTTTTCCGGGGGGAGGATGGAAGGCGTGAGTCCTTAACTTACGCCGAGCTTTTTACACGTGTGGCGCAACTCGCTTCAGCTTTGAAAAA
>DAOVJF010000457.1 GCA_030673355.1 Planctomycetota bacterium
AACCGCGCCGCCTCTTCGTATCATTTTCAGCTTCGACCCCACCGGCGACGGGGGAGGTTCCGACGGTATCGCGAGGGCCAGGAGTATTAACGCGATAAGGAATGCGGTCACCTTCCACGCGAACAGGTAGCTGGCGTTTGTAATTTGTGGAGGATGATCGGGTGTTATTTTACCGTCGTTCATATCTCACCCCCTCCAAAATCATTCGCCCTGTCTTGACTCCCAAGGTTCCTGATAAAAGTGATCGCTATAATCAGGATACCGGGAAGCATTATCAGCCCGCCGCACAAAACACCCAGTTGCAGCCACCTGAACATCGGGAGCCAGTCGGTTACACTCAAACCGTTAATAAACGCGGTCGCCTGGAGAACACCCGCCGACGTCTGGAACATGAAAATTACAATCAACCCGGAGATCAGCAACCCCGATGCCGTTAATGTTTGCTTCATTCCAATAAAATTACGCCTCGATAAAATCGGGATTACAAGTATCCCCGCCGACAGGTAAATCATTACGATGGAACCGAGTGCAAGGTGAGCGTGCGCCGATGTATTCGCGGTGAAATGAAACGCGGTATGTATCGGCGGGATCATCAGAACTATTCCCTGGACCACCACGTAACCGAGTCCGCACAATCCCGCGAAAAACAGCAGCGACGTTGACCCTTTAATTTCCCCCCGCCAGAAAATCCGTATCAGGATCAGAAATCCCGCTGCCACCATTACACCTGCAAACGCTCCGAGCACTTTCAACCCGCCCCACATCGGCGCGTCCAGAAGGTGGGTTATTCCAACCAGCGGTCCAAGAGAAATAATGATGCCAAGCCCAACCAGGAAAGCCCCGGATGGAAGTTTTGGTCTGGGCTTGAGCGATCCGAGATAGAAAATCATCGCCCCGATCGCGGCTGTCCCGAAACTCCCGATAAATATCGTTTTCCAGCTTACCCAGACCCTCAGTGCATCGAACAGCCCCGCTCCCCACCAGTGCGGAAGCGCGAACGGGTACACTATCGCTGGCAGCACTGCAGCGAGGTATAAAAGCCCGGTTACGGGATGCGATGTTACCACCGTCGATTTCAACAGTAATATCGATATATCAACCGCCACCGCCATCAGGTAGAACCAGTAGAGGATAGCGAACCCGGCTGGAAGGTCGGCGTACTCGCGTCCCGAGCCATAACCAAGGGTGATTAACAGAATTCCGAACAGAACGATGATAAATCCGATGACTGCCAGTATTTTACTGAAGCGGGATGATTTCGTCCGCGCCTGGGTCAGACGTGGTAGAAGTGTATAGGCGAGCGCCAGTACTCCCGAGAACAGAACCCCATGGACCATGGATGCGCGATGCGCCGCGACAAGTCGTCCGAATCCGGGCAGCGGATGAGAAGTATGGAATTCGGGTACAAAAAGGGAAAGTGCTGAGAAGACACCAAATACCGTTCCGATGATGAGCCAGATTACGGTAAATCGCCAGTATCCACGGGCAGCATCCTGTGCCATTTTATAAAAGTATGCAACACTGCCCTCTTCCCTTTCGCTCCTTCGTAACCTTTCCTAACCTGATGCTATTTAACCATATTTAAAGTTGATAGTCGAGTATTTGTGTGGGGAAAAGGAAAAAAGGGGACAGTGACCTATATAATTCGATTCGTATTGTAACTATATTAGGCATTAACCATTTTTTGGCCAATGCGGATTGATTTACAGGTTTCCGGATGATTATGATCAAAGTGAGAAATGAAAAAACCGTAGAACAGCACGGCAGTGCGTCGAAAGGAAGTGCATCGAATGGATTGGTTTAAGGTGGAAGACGCACTGCCGTGCTGTTCTACGGTTTGTCGTTTTTTCGAGGGCTTTAAATGATTAATTTTTCCTATAGATGGTGGGATGTATTGTCAAGCTATTTAAAACTCCCCCTACAGAAACTTCCTTGCATCCTCCAGCGGAACCTGCGAGAAATCATCGTAAAATTGACCCACTGCTCCGAAATGATCCGGAACCATCAGGGCAATGAATCGATCGGCAGCCTCGCTCAATAACTTTTTTGCCTGGTCGCTTGATACCGGGACCGCGACAATCACTTTCAACCCTTCGCTTTTTAAACCTCCTACCGCTGCCAGTAAGGTCAGGCCGGTTGCCGCGCCGTCATCTACCACAAGGCACCAGTCGGCATCTTTCAATCGAGATTCCCTGTCACCGCGAAGGTCCACCTCCATCTTCCTGGCCTGCGTTAACGCGCGTTCAACCATGCGCTCGAATTCCTCGTCCGACGGCATTTCCGCCGGACTTACAAACGGGTTACTCATCGAAATGCCTGAAATATCGACAGCCCCGATCGCAAATTCCGGCTGCATCGGATGACCGACCTTCTTCACCGACCTGAAATCCAGCGGCAGTTTAAGGTCGTTCGCGACCGCATAACCAACCTCCAGTCCGCCGCGAGGCAGACCGATTACAACTCCCTTGCCTTCAAGATCGAGATTCCCCGCGTTAATTTCCTCCTGGATTTTGGCTGCGATCGCTCGTCCGGCATCGTAGCGGTTTTTAAACCTTCCCCAGCTTCGATCCCGGGGCGCTTCATCAAGGAATCCTGCCATGTCTCAAGCCTATCACCTAATTTTGATTGACTCAAGCCTTGAAGATCACCCGGGTGCCCGGTTCAAGCTGAGCGAAGGCGTGCTTGTGCCGGAGAGTAGCTACTTGCCGGTTTTTATTTGTTTGTCTTTTTTTTCCGCCGTTATTTTGATTTTTTATTTGGAACCCGGCGCGCGACAAGGCAAATTAATGCCCGAACGGCCATGTGAGATCGACCGCTGACTTGCCCCGGCATAGACTCGCCGCGCTGGGTGTTGACTTGCTCGAC
>DAOVJF010000534.1 GCA_030673355.1 Planctomycetota bacterium
TGATTTATGCAATTTTTCCCTTACAGTCACGGCCCCGGGGACATGTCTTTTTTCGCCAGTTACACAGTTGATTCATGCTCAGTGGTGATTAGGGAAAAAAGCACGTGTCCCCAAATCGATCAGCAGGGATGGGTAAGTCACGCAAATCGCGTCACCAATACCCGTCCGGGGGGAATTTGCTAAGGTACATAGTACCATCGTCAGGAACATGGACCTCTACTCCCGGTCCGGGATCGAAATCAATGCCTGGTCCCCAGAAGCCGCCAACAATGAAAACATTATTATCAACGTCAACTGCTATCCCCTGGGCGTTAACTCCACTCTCAGGTCCTTCCCAGCCCCTTGACCATAAATATCCTCCTGAAGGATTGTACTTGCTATAGTATGCTTTACCATGCGGCCAGGCTGCACTATGAAAGTTAGTTCCATCGCCTGGGTCCAGATCCACTTCTTCGTGAAAAAATCCGCATATATATAAATGATCATATTCATCAAAACAATAATCCTGATACAGGCCATTCCATTGATATGCAAATTTGTATGCTCCATTGGAGTCATACCTGCATAAGAATGAGTCACGTTCCTCAGTTGCCGTAAGAATATCTTCATCCGGACCAGGATTGAAATCAACCTGACCATAGAAACTACCGCCTGCGTAAACAATCCCTGAAGAACTAGAGGTAACACGGTATAAATATTCCTCTTCAATTCCACCCCATGTCCTTGCCCATCGGAAATTTCCATCCAGATCGAATGAGCTCAGGAAAGCATCACGTAACCCATTCGATGTGTGATAAGCCACACCTGGTCCGGGATCGAAATCCACTGTATCTTTGAAGTTGCCTCCCGCAAAAATATTTCCATTAGAATCTATCGCAAGATCACTAGATATATCAAAATCAATGCCACCCCATGTTATAACCCATCGGAAAACTCCCGATGAATCGAATTTAACTAAGAAACAATCACCTTTTCCATTAGATGTTAAAATATCATCTCCCGAGCCAGGATTAAAATCTACAGTATCAAGAAAATATCCAGTAATATAAATATCATTGTTCGAGTCAATAGTAATGGCTCGATTACCTGCCGTTGGTTCTGAAAATGTATAAAGAACTTTGTCCCATAAAAGATTTCCCTCAGTGTCAACCTTCATTAAGTGAGTTTCATTGTGAAAAGTTGCAAAAAACAATACATATATATAATCAAATGAATCTATGCAGAATCCAATTTTACTGACCTGAGATGACTCTCCGCCATTAGACATTGTCCCTGCCCACTGAAATTCAAGGTCCGGATTAAGCTTAAGGACAAACACATCCTTCCATACGTTTCCTTCATGGGCTGAAACTCCTTCACCGGGATCATAATCGACATCCAATTTCGTTACTCCCATAATATAAAAATTTCCAGTACTGTCTAACTGGACTTCTAATTCATTGTAATTCCCATAACCCCAATCCAGTGTCCAGCCCCTGGGGATTGTCTCTGAAACAAGGAAATTTTCATTACTGTCAGTATTCGGAATGTCAGCACTGTCACGGCATCGCACACCGAACCGGTAATCGATATTTGAAAACAGGTCCGTGAAAGTGTACGGATCGTTTGTCGAGAAAACCATCGGCTCCTGGTCCCAAGGTTCATCATCCTCGTCAAGGAAAAGTAGGTATTCAACCGGTGGTGACTCAGCATCGGTCGCTGTCCCCCATTCCACTGTAACGGAACCCTCCCCCTGAACGACAGTCACCACTCCAATCGTGTCGTCCCAAACCGGAGGCATTGTATCCAGCGTAACCTGACCCTCATCAGGCGTCGCGGACATCACCACGTCATTGTCATCTACATTCGGCGGATCGGCACTGTCCCTGGATCGCACACCGCACCAGTATTCAATGCCATTGTCGAGATTCGCAAACACATGCGGATCGTTTGTCGGTTTTAAAACAGGCGATTCATCCCACGGATTGTCATCCTCATCGATGTAAACGAGATACTCAACCGGCGGGGTCATTGCGTCGGTTGCCGTGCCCCAGATCACAGTGACCAAATTTTCTCCCGGCACAACACTTGTGACGCCAGTAGTTGTATCCCAAACAGGCGGCATGTAATCACCCGGCGCGACCGGACCACCACCTCCCGCGCAGTTTACAAGCAGCAAAGCAGTAATTATCAGTGAAACA
>DAOVJF010000118.1 GCA_030673355.1 Planctomycetota bacterium
CCGGATATTAGCCAGCCTGATTATTATATTCCTGAATTTCCCGGCGTAATCAATGGTTGGGACACACTACCATATTTCAACAAGTTATTTGGGCAAACGGCTGTTCTTGTTTCATATGACGGCAGTCAATATTATTTCGGCTTATATTACCTTAATAATCCAAATTCCCCCATTTTAACAGATTTGATAGGACCTGGGGATCTTGAAGCGTGCCTGGACATTACAGATGATTGGGTAATAATAATTGGTGCGGACGGAAATTACGGAACCGAACTAAAAATATATGCAAGGCCAGTTTCAATCGATGATGAACCAGTGTTGAAAATTGGTTTAATACAATACTGTCACAACGCATTTATTATCAATAACATCCTTTATTACTCTGAATACTATATCGAAGATGAAACTTTTTACCGGTGGCAGTTTGACAATGGGGAGTGGATGCAATTGGCCCCAATAGAAATTATCCCCCCGGGAGTTTACCTGGGTCCAATGTCTCAAGGAGTAAACAAAAGGTATTATTCTGTTTATGATAATGCTTCCGTCCATGGTCTCGGGATATTAGATATCAGCCAGCCAACAGGACCTGAACTCGAGGGAATCTGGTGGGGAGATGAATACATGCCTTTACCTGGGGAAATGCCATCGGACCTCCTGATTACAGGTTATGGTGATTACATGACGTCTTCAATGCCTCATGAAGGTGGCATCTGGATCCGTGATCCAAATGATCCGGAAATCGTTCTTGGACACATCGGTTACGATCCGGAGGGTTTGGCACACTCGATAGATGTAATCGAGAACATCGCTGTGATAGCCGAGGGAAGCCTGGGTCTGCTGGTAGCGGATATTTCCACCCTTCCAGCTTTTCCAACTATACTCAGCCGGATCGACGCAGGATCAGGCCCGAACATGTTCGTAAAACTTCATAAATCATCATCCGGCCTTACAGCATATACACTGAGCGATGGAGTCGGGATTGTTGTGTGCGATCTGACTATCCCTGAAAGCCCTTACGAAACTGCTACTCTTAACCATCCTGCTGTAACATCAATGGACTGTGACAATCAATACCTTGCCGTTGGAACAGAAAACGGAGTTAAGGTTTACGAACTTACGGACCCTCTGAATCCAGCATATCTGGGTGTGCTGACGCCCATGGATAATCTGGATGGCCAGGTATGGGATGTGGATATCCAGGGCAGCTCGCTCTGGTCACGTACCGATCATTCAATAGTGAGATACGACCTTTCAAGTGGATGGCCGCCAGAGAGCGAATATCGGACTTATTTATATTTTACGATAGGTTGGATGGAGGTGGAATGGCCGTTTATTGTCGATGGAGCACAAATCAGCACGAGTGATTACGGTTCATGGGTGTATCCGATTGACAATTGGCAGGAATTCGACGCCCAGAAATTAATCGGTCCCGCCAATTACAGTGCAAGACTTACGCTTGATGAGTCTCATCTTTACCTTCAGGCAGGTGCTGGGGTGCTTCCCTTTATGGACTCATTATGGTATTCGCTTCATATCTATAACTGGTCGGATTTCGCAGCTACGTACCCTTACTACCCGGATTATGCCTATAAGGTTTTTATACCTGGATACTTAAAACCAAGTAAGTTAAATTGGGGTGGCCCGGAAATTATAAAAGAGGATAACCGCATATTTATGGCTCGGGGCACAATTGATCTCGCAACCATCAGGCTGTGGTGATGTCCCCTATTCAACTTCGCATACAAGCTTTGTCAGGTAACGGCCGTCCTCCTCCGGCCAGATGCCTTCGGATAACCATCCCGACCTGTTCGCGTATTCTGTCAACGTGTCAGGATCGACATAAAGCCACGAATAACCGGGTCCCAACTTGCCCTTGTATTCAAGACGGTACCTGACTTCGCCATAATAATCCTGCGATTTGTCCTGTTGCCTCGCGGCAAATTCGGTTTTGGATAATGATTCCCTGAGATCGAATGAATCCAGAATTATCTGGCGCGCGCCGTCTGATTTGATGAGGGTTTTAGCGTGTTCGAAGAATTTTTCGAGGCGAGACAGGTTACCGACTATCCCGATCCCGTTCATCAACATGAGAAGGGTATCGTATTTCAAGTCATCCCGCTTTTCATCAATCGTGAAGTTGAAGAAATCAGTACACCGGGCGTCTTTTATCCCTCGACCTTCCATAACCTGGACTGCTTTTTCAGAGACATCGATTGCCGTAACGGGCGCGCCGAGTTCCTGGAGGGTTAACGCATGCGATCCTGCCCCCGCACCGATATCCAGGACCCTCCCGCTGCACTGGCGGAGCGCGGTCTGTTCGAGCATGGGAAACCATTCGGGGTTGCGGAAAAAAAGTTCCGCGGACATCATGACCGGGATCTCGAAATCGGATACTACAGACATGGTTGCATCGTTGTCACCGTTGAAGTAATCGAGAAGGGCATGTCCAAGAGGTTCCCACGGATGTTCGTACATTGGCTTTACTTAGGGGACACGGCATTTTCCCCTTGTTATGCAATGGTAAAGTCAGGTTTATCACTGGAGAAAAATGGCATGTCCCCATGATTAGGGATGTTCGTACATTGGCTCTTACTTCGGGGACACGGCATTTTTCCCTTGATACGCAATGGCAAAGTCAGGCATATCACTGGAGAAAAATGGCATGTCCCCATGATTTAAACAATTTGGTTTGAATTCTAAAATGATATTTCCTGTAAAAGCAACGGCAGATTTAATTCGATTCCAGGCTCGCAAGGACTTCACTGGTTACTTTCGGGATATCATCGAAATCCTCGACAATATACGCGCCGGCGCCTTTTAACGCCCGGATTTTCCCGTCTCTCGTACCCTTGCCGCCTTCGATAATCGTTCCGGCGTGGCTGAATCGGGTGCCTTCCTTAGCTCCCTTGCCGCCGATGTATGCCACGATCGGCTTGGTGACTTCCTTCTTTACCATTAATTCGGCGACACCCTCTTCCTGGCTGGTGCCGATCTCTCCGAAAAGAACAATCACTTCGGTTTCCGGATCGTCCTCGAACCGCTTTACGATTTCAGGATGCGGAAGTCCGATGATCGAATCGCCACCGACATGGCAGATTGTCGTAAGCCCGATGCCCGCCCTGGAAAGATAGTACGCGATCGAGGATGTAATTCCCCCGGACCGGCTGGTGACACCGACTTTACCCGGTTTGAAGAAATCTTTCGCGCTTGCCGCGGTACCGCCCATCATTCCGAGTACCGCCTGGTCGACAGTCACGGCTCCAAGAGTGTTCGGGCCCAGGAATGCCGCTTCATGGGATTTGGCGGCATCCGCGATTTCCATTACATCCCAGATCGGGACGCGGTCGGGGACAATGACGAGAAGTTTCACGCCAGCTTCTATTGCTTCAAGCGCCGCGGACTTTACTAGCGGTGCCGGAATGAAGAGCACCGAGATATCAATTCCGCCATCGTTTTTAGTCGCGTCCATCGCCTCAAACATTGTGTCGTAGACCGGGACATCCAGGACTTCCTGTCCGCCCTTCCCGGGAGTGACCCCAGCAACCACGCTGGTACCATACTCGGTCATTAGACGTGTCCGGGTTAATCCCTCACGTCCGGTGATGCCCTGTACGCACACTCTTGAATTCTCGTTTACAAGGATAGACATCAGGACACCTCCTGCGGCGCTGAGTCTTTAATTTCTTTGAGATATTCGGGGAGACCGTCTATCGGAAGATCGATTTTGATTGCCTGGTTAGCTGCTGTCCAGCATGCGATTTCGCATGCGAGACATTCGGTACATCGTCCTTTGGCAGCCTCTTCATCGGAGATATTAAGAACCACATTGCCATCCTTCACCTCGAGGATATTCGGATGGCAGGAATCGACGCATGGTTTTGATTCACAATCGGAACATTTCGCATGGTCGATTGTCAGGCTGCCGGTAAGTGTTTTGAATGTATAAGGGTCTTCCGGCTCATCAGGATTTGAAATCGGGTCCGGACCTTTAGGGTTGTACGGTCCTTCTTCGACCAACTTCCTGAGACGATCCGCGCAGAAAACCGCGGAATCGTCTTTTCCGTAGCCTTCGACAGGTACGCCGATGTCAGCAAGATAAGTCCGGAGAATCTCGATCGCGATTTCTTCCCTGTTACCACCGAGGCGAATCACTGCGGGAACCTGCAGGCCAACCTCGCGGAAAGCCTTCACAAATCCTCGTGCCGAATGGAATTGTTCCTGGCTTGCGACGCCCGATCCGCTAGCGAAATACCCCCGGATGTTCGGCTGGGCCAGGATAATTTTCGCGGCACGATAGACTTTGCTGGCCGGGGGATTTCCGGATGTATCGCAGAAATTAGCGAGCGCGAAGTTATGTTTTCCGACACCGTCCATACTCATCATCGACCCACCACCGCCCGCGCCGTGGAATCCGATAACATCCTCGCCATTTGTATTTTTACCGTTCTCAGGAATGTCCTGGTCCATCTGGAAGAAATAGAACGTGCCGCGGTAATCGGATTTCTCGACATTGTATGCGATGCGTTCGAGCATTGTTATTGGATGGTCGAGTTCGCGGGCGATTTCGATTCCGAGTTCAGGATGCCTGAAAACAGAGTAGTCATCGACAGTCGCGTGGCAGTCGGCGGCGACCCATTTCCCATCTTTTGTGATTACCAGCGGGTTGATTTCAATTGAACGGGCTTCACTCAACCGGGCGGCCTTATAGAGTTTTACGAGTGCCGCGGCGGCTTTGTTGTAAAATTTTCGATCCAGTGTGGTTACTCTGACCAATTCACGAGCCTCGAAATCCCTGAGTCCAACCTTAATATCAATATGTTTCCGGGAGATGGCTTCCGGATGAGATTTCGCGATATCCTCAACACCCGTTCCGCCAAGGCTCGAGAAGACAATCATAGGCTGCTGTGCCGTAGCATCGATAATAACGGCCGCGAAAAGCTCACGGTCGATCTCGAGCTTACTCTCGACGAGAACTATCTCGACAGGGAAATTTGTTACGACCTGGCCGAGAAGTTCGGATGCCGCTTCCTTAGCGGCTTCAGGGGTTTTGCAGAATTTTAATAGGCCCTTCGCCTTGCGTCCGGTGGTCCATGCCTGTGCTTTAACAACCACCTCACCACCCAACTCGGATGCAACCGATTCGGCTTCCTCGGGGGTGGTACAGGCTTTGCCTTCCGGGATTGCGAATCCGGCACGGCTGAGGATTTCCTTTCCCTGGTATTCAAATAATCTCGCCATACTGGTGCTCCTCCGGCGACGCGGTCGCAAGAAACCTGCTTTATAGTAATTATCAGGATTTCACGCGAAATAAGAACATCGCGTAAACCCACCAATTCGGATAATAACCAATCTACGTGCAGTGAGATATTGTATACCGGTGGTTAATGAAAGGCAATGGGGGGAGATGGGGACAGAATCCATGCAGAGCGTTCTCACATCCCCAAGTTCGTGAATAAAATCCATGCAGTGTAAAACAATGGGCAGACCCAAAGATCGGGATTCTTATCGTGGGGAATCATCTAATCTTTTTCATGGTTTCTAAACTTTTTAGTGGAAGCTGGAAGCTATTGTCACATGAGAAATCCGACCGCAGGATGCAGTCGGCACTTGCTGTCCGATAACGGCACGTAGAGGAAATCCTTACTTCGAACCATTTGAGGGAAAGATATATTGGACAAGAGTGTAAAAATTTATTAAAATTTGGGGGGAAATACCGGGAATATGAGCAAAAATGTGGTAGAGTTGTTGTTATAATGACGAATAAATAGCAATGATTGACATAGCAAATATGGCATGTTTAAGACATGTTATGTGGGTTAAATATTGAATATTATAAGAAAACGTGCTAAATATAGAAAAAATATGGTATAAATAATGTAATTACTTGCCAATTGACATTTTGTGTGCTATAATTATTGCGAAAAGACTATTTAACAGGAGATGCGGTATGAATCACTTTATCCTTGACCATTACGCACTCGGGCTTCATCCCCGTGGCTACGAAATTTTAATCCATATTATCGATCTTGAACTCGGCCTCGCGGATTCGCCGGACTCGGTTTATGTCCTCGGTTTCATCCTCGACGGCTGGTCGCAGAGGGAAATCGCGAGGCATATGGGTGTGCATCATTCAAAGATCCGGAGACATGTCAGGAAGGCGAGGGATGTCCTCGGTTCGCTAGCTTATTCCTGAAAGCAATTCACATTCGTATTTGTGCCGGAATTGAGATCATAACTAATTTTGACTAATACCTGTGGTGGGTTTGGAGACGTGATGAGGGATGAAAAAAGCAGCGCCATCTGCAGCAAGGCCGTTCAGTCGGACCCCTCCCGAAAAGCCTAAATGGAAACGGGAGATCGACAGCTACGATCGCAGGGTCCGACGGTGGAATAAAAAATTCAAGGACCACGTGGTCAGGATCGACCAGGGCACGGTCCGGATAATTTCCGCCGATCGAAAACTGCCGCTCAGTATTCTTAACGATCTTGAGGCTGTCAGGGAATACGATGATGATATTCGTTCTGAAGATGATTGAAATATGGACGGTAAATAATCCAGGGAGAGGTGTGGCTGATGTGGTTGTACCAGAAAAGATTGATTTCACTTGAGGAAGATTTCGAAAAAGTCCGCGAGACCATAATTGAATTAAATAAAATTCTGGGTAAATGTAACAACAATGGTGAGTATTTCGATAAAACGAAAATTAAACTCAAGCTCGATCTTGCGATCGGGCGTGTCAGGCTTATCAAGGAACAGGCGTCGTTTTACCTGAAAATGGGACGTTCATTCGACCTGATCAGCTTCCTCGATGAGGTGATTGGGGAAGTGGAAAAATTCGATATCGATTTGAAAGACCGGATTGTGAAAATTATCGATGATCGCTGGAGGAGTCTTGAGGAGGGTGAGAAGGCGAATGAGTGAGGGTGAAATGTATTTTACGATCCCCGGGCGTTATTTCAAGCGTTCAATACTGAAGCGGACGCAGCTGATGGATGCAGGATTTGTTGAGACTGCGCTATCAGAATATGGTCTCGGCATCCCGCTGACCCCAGTTCAGAGAATACTCCTGGGCATGGTTGATGCCAGCCGTAATCATCCCGAACGAATTTTTCAATCAAATGACGAGGTAACCCATGAATTATTAAAAAACCTCCTTGGTTATGGTACGGACACGCAGCGGCTATGGCTCCCTCCGGACGCTCGGGTCAAAATTAAAGACAGTGACCTCTCGATCGAATTCAAATCCCCAATCACATTGATGCTGTGTATCGCCGGACGCCGCAGCGGAAAAACAACAATCGCGAGCATTCTTATGTCGATCCTCGCCAGGGGGATTCTCAAGGATCCTGATTTTCTCGATGGGATTCCGATACTTGATGACTCGCTTATTTCGCTGATAAATGTAGCGTGTGACACCCACCAGGCGCAGATTTTATTCCAGATGCTTATCCGCAATCTGCACATGCTCAGGTTACTTCCCAAAAAATCATTTCCAAAAAC
>DAOVJF010000061.1 GCA_030673355.1 Planctomycetota bacterium
AAAGCCCGGGTGCCGTTCACAAGCGACGCGTAAAGCGGAGCTTGTGGACGAACAATAAAATATGAATCCTATCTCAAAATTCCCATGTGCCGTTTAGGAATAAAGCCCGGGTGCCGTTCACAAGCGACGCGTAAAGCGGAGCTTGTGGACGAACAATAAAATATGAATCCCTCTTTCAAAAATCCTAAACCAATCCGTTACAACATCCCCGGTCACGCACACGAACTGACATTCTCATGTTACAAACGACGTCCATTTCTGAAGGGTAATCGTGCGAAGCAATTTCTCGCCGACGCAATCAACACTTCACTCGACGAATACAACTTCGATATCTGGGCATATGTTTTTATGCCGGAACATGCTCACATACTCATCTTTCCCAGTGAAGATGATTACTCAATTTCTAAAATCCTTAAGTCAATAAAACAACCGGTCTCAAGGAAGATGATCGGATATCTCAGGAAACACAATCCGGAAGCCTTGAAACATCTGGAAACCGGATACAAAGTACCAACTCACAAATTCTGGCAGTCCGGTGGTGGATATGACAGAAATTACTGGTCAACCGAGGAGATCCGCTCTCAGGTTAATTACATCCATGATAATCCTGTAAGGAGGGGATTGGTTGAAGATCCCCGGGAGTGGAAATGGTCGAGTGTTAGATTCTGGGAGACTGGTGAGGAAGGGCCCGTGAGAATTAATTTGGATAAATTCCCGCAGTTTTGATTAGTCCAGATTATGTAAGTGAAAGAGAAGTCTGTAACGGGAGATTATGATTCGTCCACAAGCTCCGCTTTTCGCGTCGCTTGTGAACGGCACCCGGACTTTAATGCAAAACGGCACATGGACTTTATTGCAAAACGGTACCCGATGTGATGAATTTTAATACCGCGAGTAACATTCGTACGCTCTAATTACGTAAAAAGAGATTATAATGCTCCTTTACAGACCTGAAGAAACCTATGCGTTCTTTAACCGTAATAAAAATCTGTGGACCTGCAATCTTTTTACTCCTGCTCCTGTCATGCTCGCCACCGAAGCCGGTACAGTTATCGGTCGACGACTGGCCTGTTGAAGTGAGCGTCTCATCCCGGAATGCGTCTGTTGAAACTGCGATCCAGGATGCGACTGACCGGGTCCAGGCTGTGGTTGACTCATTAAAACCACATGATGGCCAAATTCTCGGCACGCTCAACGCAAGCGACCCAGGTGAATTAATCGAAATGGGTGAAGTATCCGACATCCTCATAAATTGCCTTGCCTACACCGATCAATGCTTCGGGGCGTTCGATCCGACATTGCAAATCCTCTGGGACGTGTACGACTTTGATTTCGGGGGACGGTTTGTGTCGGACTCCGAACTCCGGGAAGCTCTTCTGTTTGTCGACTACAAAATGCTCGAAATTGATGACGGGAGCATTTTGAGGAAGGGCGAGAATATCAGGATGGGGTTCGGTCCGACAATTGGCGGTGTGATTGTCGATCTTCTTCACGATGAATTGAACAAGGAACAACTGGAATGGGAGCTGATAAGGGTCGGGCATAACGTGGTATCGAATACTGATGATCACACATTTGATTTCAACTACCCGCTCGATAAGGTCACCGATGACGCCCTGCAGCTCAATTTCGGGCACATACGTCTTGCGCCAGGGGAATTTTTGTCCGCGATCGACCAGGACGAGAAATTTTTCTTCGCGCGTGGTAATTATTATCACCAGTTGCTCAGCCCGGTCGATGGAAGGCCGGTCGATGAGCTTCGCGCGGCGCTGGTGGTGTCGGGGGAATCATGTTTGCAGGCGTCGATTTTCGCGTACGCGGTAATGATAATGGGAGAGGAGCGGGGAATTGAATTTCTGGATGAGACCGAGGGTGTTGAGGGGCTGGTATTGACAGAGGATCATGACGTGATCGTGTCGGGGGGGTTGGGGGAGAGGTTCTGGAGGTAAGGGTCGTTATTGTATAAATCACAGGGGACATGCCATTTTTCTCCAGTGATAAACCCGACTTTACCAGTGCATATCAAGGGAAAAATGCCTTGTCCCCGAAGTTCGAAAATTCTTTCATGTAACTAAGAATTCAGGGCGACTCAATAGCTTCCGCGGCCGCCGAATACCGCTCCGGGTGTCAGGGCCAGGATCCTTAAATCCTCAAGGAGTGTCCATCGTTCAATATATAATAAATCCAGTTTTACACGCTCTTCATAACCCACATCGCTTCTGCCGCTGACCTGCCATAATCCGGTCATCCCCGGGGTCACGGAGAAAAGCGCGTCGGAAAAGAACCCGTACTTTTCAACTTCCACTTCAACAATTGGGCGCGGCCCGACCAGGCTCATTTCGCCTCGCATTACATTGAATAACTGCGGAAGCTCATCGAGTGAATAACGCCTGAGGAATTTTCCTGCCGGCGTAATCCTGGGATCGTCCTGCAATTTAAATCCTTCCTTGAATTTTTCCAGGAGCTCGGGATCGTTATTTAATATCTCGTCAGCATTCAAGACCATCGTTCGGAACTTAAACTGGGGAAAAAGCAATTTACCTTTTCCCAGGCGCATATGGTGGAAAAGAACCGGACCCGGTCCCGAGGAAATTACCATCAATGCACATATCGCCAGCACGGGTAGTAATAAAATTGTAATGATCCCGCCAACAATGATATCGAATACCCTTTTTACGAGCTGGGGATAGTACCGTCCAAGGTTGTTCCCCATCTCGACCATCGGAATTCCCTCGACACCCTCAACGGACAATTGTCCAGCCACAACTTCCAGAAGGTCCGGGACAAGTTTCAGCGCGATTTCATTCGTCCTGCATAACTGCGCAAGCCGGTAAAGCGATTCACGGGGAAGATCATGGCTGGTTACGATAACCTCGTCGGCTTTCCCTTCAGCCAGTATTGTGACTCCCACAGCAGTCGAGAAAACCGGGACATCGAAGTCGATCCCGTCGGGAAATTCATCATCGATCACAGCCACCGGTTTTTTCCCTCGCCATGGATTCCTGATGTAAAGGTTCAGTAGGTTCCGACTGACCTCATTGCTTCCCCACAATATCAACCGTCTTGTGCCGGTCCCGGCTTTGAACATCTGGCGACGCACAAAACGTAAAAATCCCCTTTCCACCCAGAAAAGGATAAATGCCGTAAGCCATGCCGTGATAAAAAACAGCCTTGAAAATTCGATGTTACGGAAGAAGAACGTTATCGCCATCGCGAATACCATGGACGTGGATACCGCGGTGAGAATCCCTCCGATCTCACCGGCGAAACTTCCCCAGGGTCTCCGGGAGTAAAGCCCTCCAAGGCTGAAAATAACCGCGTTGAGAAAGGTCCAGATGATCGCGAGCTTGATGTAGGGAAGAAACGGGAACCACATTGAGTACGGATCCCGGTACTGGTTGAGCATCCATGCGAGATGGTACGCGAGTATAAACGCAAGCACCCCGGTGAGGAGGTCAAACACCAGTAGGGCTAAAAGGTGTACGCGCTGGAAAGATTTAAATGTCACAACATTAGAAACAATCCCCCGAAGGGGAGTAGGATTTTCCTATTAGTTTTATATAATGATAATCGACACATACTTTCATGGATGCAATCCACGGACAAAAAGATCGGGATTATCTCAGACATCGACCTTCTCGTATCCATCACCTTCATGGTTGCCGTTGCGATCCCGATTCCTGTCGGGTTTTCCGGGTGATCCATAATCCGGGTCATAATCCATTCCCATACCGCCCTGCCCCGCCATGGTCTCCCCGAAAATTTCACCAAGCACCTGCCAGGTTTCCGGGGGAGTCTCGGCGACAATTCCCTCGACAATTTCAAATAACCTGATGCTTTCACGGCTTGTCAGGACGTCCACGTCAAGATTTTCGCCGTCCTGAATCAGTATCGAAGTCCTGCTTGTACCGAGCTCTCCAAGGTCGCGGGTAGCATTATAAAACCTAACCATGAGATCCTGAAATTCTTCTGACTCGACAAAGTCAACCCAGGGGCCGGGATTTGAGGGGTCGAACTGCGCAAGTACCGCATCGAGATTACTCTCAATTTCAATGGACGCCATTCGGGAAGTTCCCGATCCATCGCCGGAAATCAAATCGAGCGCGGCACCCATCGAAAATTCATCAGCCAGGAGAATATAATCATCGACCGCAACCGCTATTGCGTCGGGTGCGTCCTCGAGTTGAGCCATTGTCTCTTCATCAAGAAAACCCTCGAACATGTCGGCTGGAGGGGGTGAAATGATAACGGCGTCCTTTCCTTTAAACTCATCCCTGTCGACATTGATTCCCGACATTGCCAGAAGCGGATTGCCAATCAGGTTTTCGATTGTATCAAGACCATTCTCTGTATTTTCTGATGCAAGTCCAAGTACGGTAAAAAATGGGACATTCTCATAGGTCGTTTCGCCGTCGGGATCGAAATCCTCGTTCAGGAGATAAAACAACAGAAACTCGTCACCCATCCAGTTGTAGACATCCTCAGGATCATCGAACCCGAACATCCCGAGAGCCATCTCCATATCCATACCGCCCGATCCACCCATCATGGCTTCCATCTCGGTTTCTATAGCATACATTGCAATTTCAACCAGGTCGCCAGGGTTCGCGATGAAAACATGCCCGACCCACTTATCACGAGGAAAATAGGTCGGCAGCCTGACTTCAGCGGTGCCAATCTCCGACAGGCCCGCTATGAGATACGCATCCTTATCTTCGATCGTGTACTCCCCATGAGCGCGTATCATGCTTTCGTTCGCTTCGGCGGTAATATTTTCCTTTACCAGACCCGACATGCCCAGCTCTTCCATTAAGCTGTCGAATTCCGGCATACCCATTCCTTGAGGCATATCCTCGCCTTCCATGCCCTCTTTTATGTCCTGGAAATTGGAACCCATTATCCGGGTAGTCTGTTCAAGGTCCACCAGGTAGGTGAATTCCTCCGCCGGTTCATACGGGCTTGAATCGAGAATCGGATCGTCATATTCCGGGCTCCCGACCTGTGGCCTGTCACACCCGATAAGTGTCCACACTGCGAGACCTGACAGGATAAAAAACAGGGTCGCTATAAGGTTAGCGTTAAATTTCATTTTTTCCTCCAATCGGAAATTCAAATCGACACTTGTCCTGACAACGAGCGAACCGTATCGGTTGCATCCGGCAAGAATTTCTTTAATGCATTATACCGAATTGTAATAGATTTAAACCCATTCTGCTTGAAATTGTTTAAATCACAGGGGACATGCCATTTTTCTCCAGTGCTAAACCTGACTTTAATATTGTATATCAAGGGAAAAATGCCGTGTCCCCTAAGAGAAGCAAATGAGATAGTGAAAGAATAGCAAAATAAAAAGCCCGGTATTTATTTGCCGGGCTTAAATATCTGGAAGCTTAATTGTCTGCTATTTATCCGTCACCACCTCCGGGACCTCCTCCACCGGGGGGTGGGGGTGGCGGGGGTGGTGGACAATCGCCGGATCCATCGGCGCAGATCATGGTGAAATCGATGACCGTGAATTGATCCGGAAATACCGGCACGGGACCATCATGGTTGTATGGCAGGTAGCCGGGCGCTTGAGCCTGAAGATGATATCCAAGGCTCGGAATTACCGGGGCGAAGCGATATCTTCCTTCGGGCCCGGTGAATTCCCACATCATAAACGGTTTGTCATTATCCGGAAGCGGGTGTATGAGTTTAACCAGTACAAACGGAAGCGGTTCGCCGTTTTCGTTTGTCACCTGGCCCTCGACCCCGCCGCAGCCCTGGGCTTCGAGATGGAACATCTGATAATTAATTCCGGGATGCACATTGACAAATGCTGTTTCAGCCGGGAAACACGGAGCTTTCGCGAACATCATGTGCGGTCCGAGACCCACGGGAGCTAGAATATATATTCCATGGCGGTTCGCGTGCGTTATCTTCGGCTCGACATCGGTATTGGCCGGTTTGATTCCAACCGCCGCGAACGGGATCGGCCGCATATGTCCAAGCGGTCCGGTAATTACCTGCCCCTTTACGATTCCAAAATCCAGAAGCTTCGGAAGGTACAGGTTTTTCTGGACCTCCCCACCGGGGATGACAAATACCTTATCGTGTCCGATCGCATGGAATGGGGCGAACGCGATCACGTGGCCCGGTCCGCCGGGAGCATTGTCGATAATGTAGTAACCGTTTTCATCGGTAAAATCGATGCCGAAATTCTCCGATGCGTTAAATACAATGACGAGTGCATGCTGGACAGGCCCAATCTGGTCGTGGACAAATCCCCAGACTGTGCCGCGTTCGATTGTCGGGTCGTTATCCCCGAGACCCTGTCCGTTACGGGAGGCTGGAACTACGGTCGTGGAATAGACCACGTATCTGTCGATCTCGGCTTCCAGTTGATATTCCTTCTCCTCGTCCACGCCGTAAATAGTAAATGAGCCGTCCTCTTCGGTCCATCCGGCGATTTCGCCGTCGAGATAGAGGTCGGCCCACGCGAGCGGATTACCCTCGGAATCTTCGAGAATCCCTGTGAAGGTACCGTCATCGGCTGTACGGCTGGTCTCGGATGTGACATCGACATCGGTTCCGGATGTGGAATCAACATCGGTTCCGGCCGATGCGAGGACGTCTCCCGCGCCTGGAATTACAGGGCTGGAGTCACCGGAGCAGCCGAGTACGCCGAGTATCGCCCAAAGCCCCAGTAGCAGTACTGCAAGTTTTGCTGGTTTGTTAATCATTTGTGTACCTCTCCGTAGAATTTTGATTTTTAGAGGTCCATTCCATGAGTTTCGATCTGTCCAAGTAGCTATTTTCAGCTTCCTCTGGTGGTGATCAGGTCTGATGGAACAAGACCGGTACACACATCCTTGGTTTGTTGTGCTCAGTCTGACGGATGGGTTCCAAAAATGTTCCCGAATATGGAGTTTTTGTAACATGCGCATCCTGCGCATGATTTCCCGTCCCATGTGCGTCCCGCGCATGATTTTTCGTAACATGCGCCTCCTGCAGGGATGGCACCGTTTTTATTTGACACGGGTGTTATAATAGAATTCATCAGATTAAAGGAGTAATTCAATGCCCAGAAAAGATGGATCAGGACCAGGCGGACAGGGACCCGGTACAGGAAGAGGACAGGGACAGGGACAGGGCAGCGGCAGAGGACGGATGGGGGGATCAGCGGGAGGACCCGGCGGGAATTGTGTTTGTTCGTCATGCGGCCATAAAATCCCGCACCAGGTGGGCAAACCGTGCAATCAGCTAAAATGCCCTGAATGCGGCAGTATGATGACGCGTGAATAACAAGTTGTGAGAAAAAGCGGGAAAGATCGGAAATTTATTTTTGGCCCGGTGCCGTCGCGTCGGCTTGGACGGTCGCTTGGTGTCGATCTTGTCCCATTCAAGACCTGCACGTATGACTGTATCTACTGCCAGTTGGGTCCGACAACGTGTAAAACGCTTATGCGGGAGGAATGGGTTCCGACAGGTGATGTGCTTGAGCAGTTGAAGGAATTTCTGGCTGTTTCAACTGCGGACTATATCACCATCTCCGGTTCGGGTGAGCCGACATTGCATAGTGAGATCGGTCGTGTAATTGATGAGATAAAATCCATGACCGATATACCTGTCGCGCTTCTGACAAACGGATCGCTTTTATGGATGCCTGATGTGCGGGGCGCGGTTCTTGATGCCGACCTGGTGATGCCGTCGCTGGATGCCGGGAGTGAGGATGCATTTCAGAAGGTGAACCGTCCCGTTGATGGATTAGCTTTCGAGGAAGTAATAGAAGGGCTTGTATCGTTTCGCGATCATTATGCAGGAGAAGTGTGGCTTGAGATTTTTCTGCTCGCCGGACTTACCGCGGTCGAGTCGGAAATTTCGCAGATGATCAGGCTGGCGGAGCGGATGAGATTTGATCGTGTTCAATTGAATACCGTTTCCCGTCCTGCGTGCGAGAAATATGCACGTCCTGTGCCGGAGGATCAGATGCTTCGCTATGCCGCGAGGTTTGGAATCAACGCGGAGGTGATAGCGGATTACAAAGGCACTCATGAGCTGACGGATTTTTCCGCAATTCGGGAGGATGTGCTGAATTTGCTCAGGCATCGGCCATGTACGGTTGATGGTGTTGCGAGCGGCCTGGGGATTCACAGGAACGAAGTGGTGAAGTATATCGAGGAATTATTAAGACAGGGAGAGATTGTCACTACCGAACAGGGCGGGAAGGTGTATTATATTCCGGCTGAGTAAAACAGCAATTAATCGGCAGAAAGGGAATCGAAAAAAATAATGGTTTCAAAACGTGTATCGGATATAGAAACGTCAGTGATCCATGAAATGTCACGGCTTGCGGGGATGGTCGATGATCCGGCGATGCTTTCGTGGGCAAAGCCGACAACTGGAACGCCCGGGCATATCGATGAGGGCGCGATAGAGGCTATCCAAAAAGGACTTACCAGCGGTTACTCAACGAGCCAGGGTCTTCCCGTTCTCAGGGAAGCCATCGTTGAGAAATTGAAGCGGGATAACAATATCGAAGCTGATGTTTCGGAGATAATCGTGACGGTTGGCGCGATCGAGGGATTGAGCGCGGCTGTGATGGCGCTTGTCGATCCGGGCGATGAGGTTCTGACACCGTCGCCGAATTATTCGACGCATATCCAGCAGATACAACTGGCCAATGGTGTCCCCGTGTTTGTGAGGACGGTAGAGGAAGAAAATTTCCGTCTCGACATTGACTCGTTCAAACAGGCGATAACTCCCCGAACGAAAGCCTTCCTTTTCTGCTCTCCGTGCAATCCGACCGGCGCGGTGTTCGATGAGGATACGCTCAGGGCTGTCGCGGATATCTGCATGGATCATGACATCACGGTTATTACCGATGAAAGCTATGAATATTTTGTGTTTGATGGCAACCGTCATTTCTCGATAGCGTCGATTCCCGGTATGAAGGAACATTCCGTCAGCACATTTACATTCACGAAAACATACGCGATGACCGGTTGGCGGATCGGTTATATGGTTGCCGGGAAGGAAATGGTCCCGCAACTTCAGAAAGTGCATATACCGTTCGCGATCTGCGCGCCTGTTGTATCTCAATATGCCGCTCTCGCCGCGCTGAAAGGGTCGCAGGACTGTATAGCTGAATTTGGCGAGCATTACCTTAAGGCACGGAATCTTGTCTGCGAGCGTTTGGATCGTGTGCCGCATGTATTTTCGTATCAGAGGCCGCAGGGTTCGTATTGCATGTTTCCGAAAATCGAAATCGAGGGAGAAAAAGATTCGCTTGCGTTCTCTAAAAAGCTTCTACTGGAGGGGCGGGTATCGACGACGCCGGGTGTCGCGTTCGGTCCGAGCGGGGAAGGGCATTTGAGGCTAACGTTCTGCTGTCCGGAGGAGACGATTAATAAGGCGTTTGATCGGATCGAGGAATTTTACCCAGGTTGAGGTCCGTACGGGTGCCCTGTTTGAAGGAGGTAAAAGATGCGTGGCAGTATTACAATTCTGGTTGATAATATCGCACGGAAATCCGGTCTGAAAGCGGAACATGGCCTGTCGATGTTCATTGAGGTGGATGGGTACGCGCTGTTGTTCGATACAGGGCAGTCAGGGCTGGTGATTGATAACGCGCGCGCGCTTGAGGTTGATCTTACGCGGGTGGAATCCATCGTACTGAGTCACGGGCATTACGATCATGTCGGCGGGTTGACTGCTGTACTTGATTACCTTTCGGAAAATTCTGTTTCGCCACCGTCCATTTACGCGCATCCGGATGTTTTCGTTGACCGGTATTCATTCCGTAAAGGGAAAGCTGTAAAAGCGGGAATGCCAGCAAGCGAAAAAGTGCGGGAGCGAACGGACCCCAATCTCAATCTGAGTG
>DAOVJF010000244.1 GCA_030673355.1 Planctomycetota bacterium
CGTTGTAATCGCGGCGTGTCCAACCCTGTCCACCGCGCGCTCCCAGTATGGTGCTTCCATCCGATGAATATCGCCCGTCGCGATGTGACATAGTGTCATTAGTAACCGGCCTCGGAAGCCCTCCTTCAAGGTCGACTTCGAACAGGTTCGATGCCCATCGGCCCCGGTAACTCCTGAGAAGCATCGTCTGCCCGTCGGGAGAAATATCCAGCGGAAGATCGTAATTGCCGTGCCATGTATGCCGGGTTGGGATGCCACCTGTGACCGGGACTGAATAAATATCGTCATTCCCATCCCTGTTTGATGAAAATGCGATTTTAGTGCTGTCGGGGAACCATACAGGTTTCCAGTCGTGCGCGACATGGTCGGTGAGACGGGTGCATTGTCCCGTATCGACATCGGCGATCCAGATATCCCCCACCCAAGAAAACGCGATTGAATCTCCATCGGGGGAAATTTTCGCATAGAACAATGCGAGACGTCCATCGTCGGTCGCGTTAATACCCGATGTAATACCGAAAAGGGTGAATGAAACCAGTAGAGTCAGAATAGCTTTTGGCACTGTAAATCGCATCTGCTTCTCCTGTTAAAAGAATAAGGAAGATTTAACTGCGTATATTAGCATTAGGGGGGACTGTAACCAATGCTATTGAGTAACCGCTTGAAGTCAGGAAATTTTTCTGAAGGGACAGGACTTGCCCTGACCTCATCGGGCGCAGCAAGCAGCGCCCCTGCAGATGGTGATTTTTTTTAACTGTTACATAGCTATCGATTGTAGAGGCGCCACCGGATTTTCAGGTAAAAGGGGACACCTGCATTCGGGTACGAATGAGGTGTCCCATATCGTTTCGGTACAAAAGATCCGGTAATATTTTATGTTACAATCCTGCCATGCCTACTGCCAGAGAATTCATGGATAAAATAACTTCCGAGATGGCGAAAGCCGTTGTCGGGCAGGATGAGGTCCTCCAGAATCTTATTGTCGTGGTGCTGACAGGTGGACATGTGCTCCTGGAGGGCGTTCCGGGACTCGCAAAAACCCTCATGGCGCGGGTGTTGTCGATGACCCTTGACGCGGATTTCAACCGCATCCAGTTCACACCCGACCTGATGCCGTCCGACGTTATCGGAACCACCGTGTTCGAACCCCAGTCAGGGGAATTCAGATTGAAAAAAGGTCCGATCTTCACCGAGATCGTCCTTGCCGACGAAATCAACCGGACACCCCCGAAAACCCAGGCCGCACTTCTGGAGGCGATGGAGGAACGCAGGGTGACGATCGAGGGAGAGGAGCATGAGCTGTCGCCGATCTTCACGGTCATGGCGACCCAGAACCCGATCGAGTACGAGGGCACGTACCCGCTTCCCGAAGCACAGCTCGACCGCTTTACGTTTAAACTCATCATCGATTACCCGGACAGGTACGAGGAACTCGAACTTCTGAAACGCTACCACATGGGATTCCATATCAAGGACCTCGATAAAGCAGGGATCAATGTGGTGGCCGGCAAGGATGAGATCATGGCAGTAAGGGAGGAGATAAAAAAGATCAAGGTGGACGAATCGATCCTCGATTACATTAATGAGATCGCAAGGTCATCGCGTGATGACGATGACCTTCTTCTGGGCGCAAGCCCCCGCGCGGCGATCACTTTGCTCTTAACGTCCAAGACACTCGCGGCATGCAGGGGACGGGATTTTGTGGTGCCGGACGATATCCAGGAGCTCGCTTATCCGACACTCCGCCACCGGCTTTTGATACGTCCCGAGGCGGAGATCGAAGGCATCCGCCCGGACGAGGTAATCGCAAGGATCGTGGATAAGATACCCGTACCGAGGTAAGGGTCGCTCAGTAAATTTTAAATTTCAGAAAGTAAACTAAGATCTGCATACCGTGGATTTAAAATGAGAAACCGCTTAATTGGAATATCTATTCTAAGTGCAATACTCCTTGTACATTACATTACTGCAAGCCTTGCCAGTGGACCTGCCTGGGTCCATACATGGGGAGGATCCGCTGGAGATGCTGTGAGGAAAATTGAAATGGATCCCGATGGAGACATTTATGTTCTTTTTGACGATGAGTCAGGCACATTTAAGTCTTCTATCATAAAGATCAGCCCTGATGGTTCCACGGAATGGGATGAGCCAATATTTCCTGGAGTTGAACAGGTCTCCGATATCACGGTCGATATTTCAGGCAACCTCTATATCACTGGTTTATTCACCGGCTCAGTGGATTTTGGGGAAGGGGAAAATTCTGTAAAACTGACGACACCCAGTTCGAAAACCGAACCTTTCCTGTGTAAATACAACTCTAACCGCGAATTCCAGTGGGCACGTATGTTGCAATCACCCAATAGTGACCATATTTTCGTTGACACCGATGAAGCGGGTAATGTTTATTGTGCAGGATCTTTTTCGGATGTTTCATATTTTGACCCTTCATCTGAAACCGAATCCGTTGACGTTCAAGGATTGGAAAACTATCTACTAAAACTTGACGAAAATGGTAATTATGTGTGGTCAGCCAAAACCGAGAATGTCGGAGAGAATGGGTCGCGATATATGTGGAACCTCAACCGGGACGAGTGCAAATCGATTGCTGTTGATTCAATCGGTAATTCTTATACAACCGGTAAGGCCTGGTCGAGGTCGCAGCCTAATCAACTGCCACCAAGGATGGATTCGAATGTGGAAAATCCTGAAGGACCTGATATTAGTGCTTTTCGTGCATCCATAGCCAGGGTGGTTTTTATACGAAAAACTGATCCTGAGGGCATTATCGACTGGGAATATACATGGCAGACAGAATACGATTATCTGGCTGAGGTTGCTACGGACAATTTTGGAAATATTTATGTTCTGAGTACATTTATAGGCCAGGTTTCGTTTGGTGATGGACCGGATGCAGTGACATACACTTCAAGTTCTACCGCCACTGCCGATGGACTTCTTTTAAAACTAAATCCTTCAGGCAGTCTTGCATGGTTCCAGCAATGGACTGTGGGAATGGAGGACTTCGCGGGCATTGATCCATACGGAATCCATGTCGATGATACAGGGATTGTCAGGTGTGTCGGAACTTACATGGGAAGCGTCGACTTTGATCCAGGACGGGGTGTTTATTCCAGGGCGTGGGACGATTCTTTCCTGTACACCTCTGATACAGACGGAAATTACCTTGGTACGAAAACATGGGGATACATTGACCTCTTCGATGTGGTTTCCAGCGACAATGAGAATGTGTATGTAGGGGGGGAATTCAGGAAAGTTATAGATTTCGATCCCGGATTGGAAATAGATAAACACATGCCAAACGGGCCATCGGATGCGTTACTTGTAAAATTGAATTCAAATGGTGGATGGTGATTGAACATTCCTCCCGGTCTAACGAAATATGACTATGAACACTCGCTTTCGGATCCGGTGCCCGCTCCAGCCTGGATTGAGAAAATACCGATGTTTCGAAATTTCTGGTTTAACCCGATCACTCAAATTAATTTTCGAAAGATGGGTGGCCAAGGCTGGAAGGTTATACTCGAAAACTCAAAGCTAATCATTGTTCCAATTATTTTTGGGGGGATTTTGCCTTTTATACCCATCGTTATGATGATATTTACAGAAATTTTAGTCAGTGGTGGAACAGAGGACATCTTTGGGTTCGAAATGATATCAACAATGCTTTTTTTGATGCCTGTCAGCATGGGTCTTGGCGGTATGATAGGCTTGCTCTTAACTGCAATTATAAAGGGACCCCATCGAAAATTGAACATATTTAATCCCCAACAGTCAAAACCGGAGCTTGCTTCCCCCCTGTCCGATGAGGATATTTTTGTATGTAACTGCATTGAAATCATGCCTAACAGCCTATTCATTTTGGGTTTCCTGGGATTCGGGGTCCTGGCACCAGTTATAGTGATTGTGCTGACACCAATAATTGGTTTTTACATTCCGGAAATTCCCGCTTCATTTGCGCCGGTTGGCGGGGTACTCGGGCAGATACTGATAATGGGCTGCATCTCGGTAACTTTTATTTCATTACTTATTGGAGTGCAATTCATTGCGGGGGGATATTCATGCGTATATCCAAGATTTCTTGCTGGTTTTGCATCACTGTTTGAAATTATCTCAATTATTTTGATCATCCGTTATGCAGCACTGATGATAGTCAGGTCTTTCGCGCCGGATTTTGCAGAACATTTTTTCCTGATTGATTTTCCGACCGGGCAGGTTCCCGCTACCATTGTTTATTTTCTGGTGATTACCGCGATGGTTATTTGCTGGACTGTTTTTGCTATTGGACATGGTCTGAGGGTTTTCGGTAACGCACGTCGTGGTTTATATAACTAGTAATAATTGCATCTTCCCATAATCCTCAATCCGTGTAATAATTACCCTACACATTCACGGGATGTCGGGAATTATGAATTATTAAGTGTGGTAATATTTAAATAGTCATGGCTGAAGAAATTGCAGAAAGGCTTCTGATGCTGAATCCACTCTACTGGCTTTTTGAGCTGGGCACCGGGATGTTTGGTAACATGCCTCCCCGAATCCATATACTCAACATGACGATGGGTGCAGCCGGATGGGGAATAATCTCATTTATGATCGCGGAAATACCAGCCAGGAAACAAGGGCGTTTTGTGTTATGGTACTTCACGACATTGGTATTCGGAGTTATCCCCTACCTTTTATACTGGTTTTTCGATGAGTACCTTGGGGGTAAGAAGCGTACCCGAAAAGTAATGGGAAGAAAATTAATTTCAACCGACATGAAAGTATCCGACCTGGTGGGATCGGCAGTTAATGTTTTCAGCCCCAGACAACTTAGGGAATTCGAGATCCAGGACCTCGTGGATGCAAACAAGTTTTACGAGGCAATCCGGTCTGCCGATGCTAAACTTCGGGTTTTCCAGGAGAAGAGAGATTTCGAAGCCGCGGAAAAATATGAAAACCTGCTTGGATGGATCAAACACGCTCAGAAACGATATGATGAAGAGAACAGGATTTTAGATTAAGGCCAAATCTACTTGAACATATTTCTTCGGGGACAAGGCATTTTTCCCTTGA
>DAOVJF010000559.1 GCA_030673355.1 Planctomycetota bacterium
GGATAGAACTTACCTGTACGTCTCCTGCTCAGGAACTGTGGATTTCGTTCCACCGGATTATTTCGCCAACGCTGTTACCGGTGGCGGAATTATGGTCCTGACTCTATCAACCGGTGAAATTGTAAACACATTCGACCTTGGACTTTCAGCTCCGGGACCGCTCGCTCTCAGCCCGGACAAAAGGTACCTCTATGCCGGAAGCGGGGTCGCGGCAAACCTCTATAGAATCGACCTTCATCGGGGCACAGTAATCAACGGACCCGATAACCCGATCGTGATCTCCGATTTTCCCGGTTCGTTTATCCCGTTCATTTCTGAGATGGGGACCGGTTTAATCGCGACCGCCAGTTTCAACGATGACGTGCTTCGGTTTGTCGACTCATACACTGGTGAGCTTGATCCGTACCCGTTCTTCAAGCCTCTCAAACTCCATCCCGGTGAACCGGAAGCTAAATGGGGTCCGCAGGATGGTGTATTTACGAAGAGAAACGGACAAGTTGGTTTGTTATTCATTACAACGATTAATGGAGCATTTCACTGGCTGGAAATCTAAAGGGCCTGGGGATTACTATCAGTAGCCCGACCCTGAGGGAGGATGTTATAACAGGTTCGTACAGCCTCGTACAGGTTCGTACAGGTTCGTATCAGAGCCGCGAATGTCAATGAGCGGTGTTGGTGTTCAATGAGTGAATATGGCAGACCGCTCATTGACATTCGCGGCTCTGATACGGTGCTCTGATACGGGTTCACCACTACCCGTTCACTTGATCCCATATCTCCTGACGGAATCTTTCCTCGCTGAATTTTTCTCCCTGCTTTCTGAGTTCACTCACTTCAAAATTCAGGTTCTCGAATTTTTCAACCGCTTCAATTACCTTCTCCACTTCCTGCTCCATGAAAAATACACCCGTCACTCCATCGATCACAGTTTCACTTGCGCCCCCTACACCGTACGCGATTGTCGGAGTGCCCGCGCATGCCGCTTCGCCCGGAACAATTCCAAAATCCTCAAGCGACGGGTGGAATAACGCTTTGGCTTTCGCGATCAGCGGCGGAACATCCTCCTCCTTCACAAAACCGGTAAATTCAATTGTGTCCCCCGCGATCGATTTCAATCTGGCAAGCTGCCCGCCGTCCCCGGCTACGATCAATCGCTTTTTCATTCGAGTGCACGCTTCCACCGCGAGATCGATACGCTTGTACGGAACGAGCCTTGAAAGCACGAGGAAATAATCCTCCTTCTCATTAGGCTTGCAGGGCTGGAACAATTTATCCCGCACCGGGGGATAAACCACTTTTCCATCGCGATTATAAATCCGATTGATACGTTCGCGGACTGTCTCGGAAATCGGGAGGAAATGTGTCACTCTTTTCGTACGCTCGACATCCCACCTCCTGAGCCTCGGCACCTGGCTCTGGAAAATCGTACGGGTGAGCGGCCCCATGTTCGACGTGTAAATATCGACAAGGTCCCAGACATACCGCATCGGGGTGTAGATGTATGAAACATGCCTTGCGTCCTCATCGGGTTTCACTCCGCCCGCGGCGCAGTGGCTCGATGAAAGCACGACATCGTAGCCGCGAAGATCGTACGACTCGACCGCTCTCGGCATGAACGGGAGATAATGACGGTACCATTTCAACGCGTTCGGGAAATTCTGGATGTAACTCGTCGTGACCTTACCGGGCGGAAACCAGTCTGAAAATTTATCCTGGTTGTAGACGGTCGCGAAAATCGGCGCGTCGGGCCACAGTTCGGTGAAAACCTTGAGGCATCGTTCCGCTCCCCCCAGGCCTGTCAGCCATTCATGTACGATAGCGAGTTTCATTGATTTTAATCAATCATCCTTCAGGACCTCGCGATAGATGTTTATGTAATTTTTCGCTATGTTCTCCCACCTGAAATGTTTCATTAACGTGTTCTTCGCGGCCTTGAAAACCTCCA
>DAOVJF010000133.1 GCA_030673355.1 Planctomycetota bacterium
ACATGGAGGCATGGTGCGAGTACGAGATTCTTAAGGGGTTTCGTTTTCTTGAACCTGTCGTGGATGTTCCGTAAAACCGGCATCTCCATCCAGGCATACTCGATTTTATTCAGCCCCTGGTCGGCTAGTTTTAAATTTGCTATATCAGACATAGGATTCTCCCTGATCATTTAACAATAAAATAAAAACAAAACTGGTACCCTTGTGAAGGGGCAGTAAGGAATTCTACCCGGATAATAGCTAAAACGCTAGGTGTGGGAGCCTGAGGATTCCCAGAAATCGGGTTGGAAATTTGTGAGGCTGTAAAGCATAGTCATTCAGGCATCAAAGAAAGAGCACTACATCATGATGAAGTGCTCAAGAATCTTACAACAAAAATCAGGATTTGTCTAGCCCGCACGGTCGGCGGTCAGCATAATAATTCCAATATTAGCGGTTTTCCGTGCTCCCATGTCGGCGGTCGAGCATTCCTCGAGCACAGTTTCGACCCGAATATTCTCAAACCCGGCTTTTTTAAAGAAGCTTTTAAGTTCTTTTGCCTCGAAACCGAGCCAGACATCGGCCATTTCTTCCCGAAGCCATTCATGCTCGTGTTTTTCCATATCTACGATAGAGATCTTACCGCCGGGTTTGACAATTCGGGCCCATTCTTTTGCGGTTTTTAACGGATCGGGAGAATGATGCAGGACCATGCTGGCGGTAAGGCCGTCGAGGATCGCGTCTTTAAGGTGAATATCATCCATGCCGGCCTGGATGAAGTCGATATTTTTCATCCCGCGTTCACGTGCTTTCCGTCGAGCCACTCTCAGCATCTCGCTTGATATATCAACTCCGATAGCTTTTTTCACAAGGGGAGCCATTGCGAGCAGGAGGAATCCGCTACCGCAACCAATGTCCGCGACTACCCAGTTTGATGGGATCAGTCCAGCGAGGGCGCGGTTACGTACGCGAAGCCCGAAATAGTCATGACGGATATCGTCCCAGTCCTCAGCGACTTTTTCAAAATACTGCAGCGACTGGTCCTGCCTGTCCTTGAGGACCTTCCTGATGCGCGGCCCGTCGCCATCGAGCGTGCGTTTGTAAAGGGAATCCTCCCTGTACGCCTGGAGTACTTCCCTGGCTTCAAGTGTTGAAGGGATCGAGTAATAGGACCAGGTGCCTTCACGACGCTGCTCCAGCAGGCCGGCGTCTTTAAGGACCGCGAGGTGTCGTGAGATACGGGATTGGCCCATACCCATAATTCGGACCATTTCGTTTACAGAGAGTTCCTCGGTGTCGAGGATAGTCAGGAGCCTGAGGCGAGTTGGGTCCGCCATAGCTTTAAGAACGCGAAGAAGATCGGGCATAGTATCACCAGACTTTCAGTTGGATAAAATAAAATAAATCCAGATACCTTAATGATATTTAAATAATCACAGTATGTCCAGAGACAGACAGATTGTCCGAATGGGAAACTATGGGAATCCTTTTATTGATGCTGTCTAGCTGGATATAGTTAATTAGCTGTTTTTAGAAGATATTTTACTGATCCGGTAACAGTGCTCGTTATTCATGATTTCGGGAAGCTGAATTAATATAGACCTAAAGGATATAAATATGGTCTGAAGCTGTCCGGGACTGCATGTCAGGAGGTAGGAGAGAGAACACGGCTGGAAGGGATTAATAACTACTCTCTAAGACCCTGGCCCACCTGAAATCACATACAGGAGATTTTCAAGGTGTGCGGGATGGAGATGTCTCACTCAGTGTGTCGACGCCACGCGTTCAGGTCGGGATTGGCACGTGGAATTTCTGACCGCAAGATGCGGTCGGCACGGGCTGTCCGATAGCTGGAAGCTAACGGCACGTTGGGAAATTTTTTTTACCACATGATGAAATTTTATTTTAGAAAAGAGTGAAATTCTGAAATCAATGTTTCCTGTGGAGGAAATAGTGCTGGAGGGCGACCAGGCTCAAGCTCTCATTTATTTCACCGGTCTCGATCATTTTCAGGATTTCATCGGGTGATTTCCATGCCACTTCACTGATCTCCATTTCCTGGAAATCGTCTGTCTTACGGGTAATCCCTTCAGCGTGAAAGGTATAATACTTCTGGTCGCATGTGGCCTTGTGTGGATAGAATTTAACCATCGGTGAGATTACGTCGCACGTGTAACCTGTTTCCTCGAGTAGTTCCCTTCGCGCGGCATCAACGTGATGTTCCTCATTCTCACAGACCCCGCCGGGGATTTCCCAGTCGAATGATTCATGAAGGTAGCGGTATGCCCTGACGAGGAGAATTTCCTCCTTTTCGTTTACCGCAACAACTCCAACAGAGGAATGCGGGTAATGCATCAGTTCAAAATTATCTATTATGGTGCCGTCCGGAAGTTCTACCTTGTCGATAGTAATCTCAATCCAGTCGGACTGGTAGATGGTTTTGCGGTCGAGTTGTTTCCAGAATTTCATATTAATGTAAGTGTACCACGGGTGGCGGCTATGGACCCTTTGGATAATCCGTTTCGTTCCGCTTGCTCTCGAGAAGGTCGGCCAGAAAATCCAACTCGTACCTTGCTGCGTCCGGACCGAAACCGGTGTCGATAAGCCAGGCTGAGGAAGCCCTCATTCCATTTACATACCTGTCGAAAACCTCGTACTCGAAATCATCAACAACCAGCGTATCCAGGATTTCTTCCTCAAGATTCCGTAACTGGTATTTAGTCCAGATATTCGGGTCGCCGATCTTGAAAGACGGCTCGCCCTCATCCCGGTCAACAAGAGTGTACGCGATACCATCAAGCCTGAGCGCCCTGGCGGAACCAAGCTTCTCCACCGCTGCCGCGGCATCCCCGAATGAAAACATGCATTCGCGATCGTTGAGTTGGGTACTCAGAAAGATGGCAAGCGAATCCACCGGGCCGAGCATTTCGTTTCCAGCCTGAATGCTGAACGGGTAGACAACCAGCTCGAGATCCTGGCGGATGTTACGGACTTCCCGGAGGTATTCAAACATGAATGATTCATCACCGCTGACCACCAGCACGCCGTCCATAGGGGCCTGGACGAGCACATTCCTTGCCTGGTCCTGTGCGAAGGTATGATGTGTCATGTTGGAATACCTGGAATTGGCCCGGCCTGTGAAGAAAGGTATTACGCATAAAAGCAGCATTATGGCGACCGGGATAAATTCGGGTGGAATGATATTCTGTTCCTCGGTTCCGCCGATGTCTTTCTGTGAAGTCAATATCCTTGAAACTGGAGCCATGAGCCATGCGAATCCAAGCGCCATGAAAATATTGACGGGCAGCAGGAATTCGTCCACCGACCTGAGGTAGTTGAAAGGCATTCCCAGGGGGCTTCCACGCGAGAAGAAACTCACGGCGATTATCCAGAGGACTGCTGTTACCCCAAACCAGAATCCCCATGCGCGTTTCCCCGGGGGCGCGAAGAACCACCCGATCACGCAGAGGATGGGAATGATCCACCTGAAGAATTTTGAAAAGAAGAACCTCATATGCGCCATAACCGAAGCTTCTTTATCGGGAGCTGCAATATAAATCCCGCCGAACTGTTTGGGAACCCACTTGAGCGACCTTGTCAGGGTGTCGGCTGTACCGACCATCTGGACATCCGGGTCCTGCCAGTCGGCGCGTTCGCGGAATTCCTGGCGTGTTATGGTGTTGAGGAAGTCGCCTGGGGTGAAATTTCGATTCTCATACATCGGTGTATTTCCCGCCAGTACCGGAAGGAAAAGGTAAAGGGCAATGGGCAGAACGAATCCGGCGATAATCCCCGCGACCGGTACAGGTTTTACAAAGAATCCCTTCTTTTTCGGCCACAGGAAAATCATAAGGGGGACAAGCAAGAGGATCGTGTGATGGTGTGCAAGTCCGAATCCGAAAGCCAGTGCCGCAATGACAAGTCCGACCGGTTTTCTGCCATCGCGAGCGATCGAAAGCCCGAGTAAAACAAGAACGATCAGCAACAGGTGAAGGGCGTAGACCTCGGTGACAACGGCGAATTTCCAGAGCGTCCTTGAAAAAGCAAGGAGCATTGTAGCTCCAAGGCTGGCTGCCGCGGAACCGGTCAGGTTCCTGGCAAGGCGATAGAAAACCCAACACATTAATGACATTAACAGGGCGGAAAACAGGTTACATTTTACCGCGAAGAAATCCGGTCCGAAATTCAAGGGCAGGATCGTCCAGATTTTTAAGAGCAAAATATATAATGGGTACCCGGGAGCGTGCGGCAGGCTGAACCTGTGCGCGGCAACTACAAACTCACCGGCATCGCCGGCGGTAACACATGGAGCGATTGTCGCAACGTAAATTATCAGTGGGACCAGCCAGCTCGCGTACAGGCCGATGATCTCTACAATCCTGGTGTTCCCGGTATCCTGTTTATCTTGCATAATTTCCTGAAAATTTCCAATTCTCCCCATAGATCACTAAGCGGGAGGATTATTTTTGCCCCCGGACTTTTCCTGTGCCTTAAGTTTCTGCCAGTTATCATAGACCTCATCGGATGTTTCCGCTGTCATCTCGCCTCCAAATACGTGCGGGTGACGATAGACCATTTTGTTTAATATCCTCTCAAACATCCGGCTGATATTTACGCGACCTTCCTTATCAGCGATCTTCGCTGTAAAAGCAACCATGAACAGAAGATCGCCAAGCTCTTCCTCGAGGTTATCGTTATCGCCTGATTCAATGGCTTCGACAACTTCTCTAAGCTCACCGTTTAAATATTCCGGGCAGTCGGCAAGCGATCTTGCGCGATCCCATGGACAGCCGTCATCTCCGAGAAGTGTATCTATCAGGTTGAGGACACTTTCGAAATTCGGATTCGATTTAAGCTTATCGCCAAGTTCCCGCCGTGATTCAATATCGCCAGGAAGAGACATAACCAGCAAGGTTACATGAGCGTCGGGTAAAAATAAAGCCTGTCTCCTATTTCCACAAAAACCGCGGATCGCGTTTTTCGATGAAGGCGTTCAATCCTTCCTTTGAATCCTCAGTGGCATAGCAGAGTCCGAAAAGGTTCGCCTCGATATTTCCACCCTCAGCCGGGGTAGTGGTAAGGCCGTGGTTGATGCTTTCGATCGCGTACCTGACCGCAAGTCCGCCGTTATTGAAAATCGCTTTCATTATCTTGAAACATTCATCGAGAAGTTCGTCCTCAGCCACAACTTTATTGACCAACCCTAAACGGTATGCTTCATTGGCCCTGATCATCTTACCGGTCAGGATCAATTCCATGGCAAGCCCTTTCCCGACCAGCCTGGGAAGCCGGATCGTACCCATCGCGCCGGGAATTACTCCGAGATGCACTTCGGGCTGACCGAACCTTGCAGTTTCGCTCGCGACCCTCATGTGGCACGCCATCGCGAATTCGCATCCGCCGCCAAGGCAGAAACCATTGACCGCGGCGATTGTGGGTTTGCGCATCATCTCGACCTTCATGAATATCTCCTGCAGCCATCTTGAATAATCGGCGGCGTTGATGGCGTTGAGGGCGGCGAGTTCCTTGATATCTGCACCCGCGATGAAAGCTTTCTCACCGGCGCCGGTGAAGATAACTCCCCAGACATCGTCGTCTGCGTTCAGGGTATCTGCAATGGTGTCGAGTTCTTCCATGACAGATTTGCTGAGTGCGTTGAGGGCTTTGGGACGGTTGAAAGTTACTAGAGCGATATTGTCTTTGACTTCCACGAGGAAGTTTTCGTAATCGTATGGCATTTAAGTTCTCCTCCCGTTTCTTTTGGGAGCGTAATCATACTCCCAACGGGTGGTGCAGGCAATATGGGGGGTGGTGGATTAGGGTATTATCGGTAAGGAAAAGAGGAATTCTGGGAGGAAGTTGAGGGGAGCGATAGCCAAACCATGCTGTTAAATAAATCTAACAATGTTCTTAAATAGTTGACAACATTCTAGATATATGCTACAGTAGTTGTTGAGGAACCAGGAAGGAGAATATGGAGCAGAGCCGAGCTGACTAGGAAAGCACAATGACTGACACGGAGGAAAGAAAAATGCGCTGTGAACCAGAGACATAACTAAGGTGAGAAAATGCACCAAAAATTCAACTTCAATAAGTCAAAGGCTTTTGAGATTTCAAGAAATTATGAAAACACCCTCAAAACTTTGACTCATCTTTATCAATTTGTAGGTAACAAAAAAGCAGCAAGAATGACACAGCAGTTTCTGGATGATTATATAAAATATCATGATTCCAGATTTCAAGATACCTTGGACTCAATTGACTGGAGAAATTTTTGCCTGCTGGAACTAAGGTTAATCAAGTACGCCAATGATGAAATTAATTCCGTCATTGAAAAATTCCCGCCTTGATTCCCATTGTTAAAATTTTAAAAAAATTCTCATGGATATCGGAAAGCTGATACAGATGTTACGCACCGCCGAGGACTTGTCCCAGGAGAAGCTTGCAACTGAAGTCGGAATCTCAAGGGCTTACCTTTCTCAGGTCGAGACCGGCTCAAAAGACCCTGGACTCCATGTTATCAGGAAGATTGCTGAGTTTTTCAAAATTCCTCTTCCAATACTGCTTGCAGGTGAAACTGGCCAAACCGATGAAACCAACGCTGCCATGTATGTTCAGCTTAATAAAATGCTTGGTGATATTCTACTTGTGAAGATGATGAGTAGTAAACGAAAGAAAAAGAAAAGAAAATCAAAGAAGAAATAAAAAATGCGATGAAATAGAACTTAACAATGCAGACTAAAAGCTCATGATCAATACCGAATCCGGTATTTTTTTATTGCTTTATTAACCAACAGGGGCGCAGCAAGCTGTGCCCCTACGGTGGTTGTTTCTTGAAATCAAAAAGGGGACACCTGCATTCGGGTACGAATGAGGTGTCCCCGATATTCACATTAGGAATGACTGATTAACCACCGGTTGCGATTGCCATCCTGTCGAATAGTATTGGTGGGACAAAGGCTTCGACATTTTTCAATTCACACCCGATTTCGAGTACCTGCCTGTCGAACATCTTGAAACAGTTACCGGCAAGCATCCCGTTCTTGAAT
>DAOVJF010000524.1 GCA_030673355.1 Planctomycetota bacterium
CGAGACAAGCCCCGGAGTCGAGTAGAATTTTTTTCAGTTCCAGGTTGAGCTGAGAAGACCTAGGCGGTGAATGTTTCCTGAATTAGAACTAATAAATCCTATCATATTTTTAAAATTCCAATAAGGGGCAATGGTGAATCGAGAGCCTGTGAAACTTAGAAAATCCACCATATTGTGAATTTATGCACGAATTTGCCCTATAAAGACAGCAACATATGAGAATGTGTTATTCCAGGTCAGACAGCACAATTACAGATTGTCCAGATCAATTGCTTCTGAGGTCGTTAAAATTTAAATATTGCTTAAAGTGGCATAAATACTAGCATTACAGCACATTTACAAATCAAAAAGCAGGGGATTTCAATCATGGATTTTTGTTGTAAGATCGCTTATGGCCGGTAAAAATAAGGCATGGTGATTGAGGTCAAAATAAGCCATTAAAAAAAAAATTAAGAAAATATGTGAAAGTATTCACATTCAAATAAATATGTGCTATAGTCCCTCCAACCCAAAGACGTTTAGGGAACGCTTATTAACCAGGTTGTATTAGTCGCTTTTATTTTATTACCTGAGCATTGCAAATCCTGATGCCGATAAGGTGAAACCAATGAAACTCACCCGCCGCGATTTATTAAAACTCTTCGGTCTGACAGCAGTCGGTTCGGCTATTGGAGCCAATCCGGCGGATGCAGCCGAGGGGAGTACAATTGTCGCACCTGCCATGCGGACAGAGGGTGCAACAAAAACCTACACGGTCTGTCCATACTGCGCTGTCGGATGCGGTATTGATGTATACGTAAAAGACGGCAAGGTTATAGCCGCGGAGGGTAACCCTGATCATCCAATCAACCAGGGTTCACTCTGCCCTAAAGGACAGGCTCTGGCGAGTATCGCAGGCGAGAATCCCCGCAGACTCCGTACGGTGAAACACCGTCCTGCAGGTGCCAGCGACTGGCAGGAGATTTCCATGGAGGAAGCTCTTGACAAGGTTGCGCGGCGAATCAAGGACACCCGTGACACGGATTTCACGAGGGTTGATGAAAACGGCGTAACTGTAAACCACACTGAAGCACTGTCATCGCTTGGAGGCGCGGCACTCGACAATGAAGAGTGCTATCTCATTCATAAGTTCAACCGTGCTCTGGGCATCAACTACTTCGAGCACCAGGCGCGTATTTGCCACTCATCGACAGTAGGCGCGCTTGGGTCAAGTTTCGGTCGGGGAGCGATGACAAACCACTGGAGCGATATGGGTAACAGCGACTGTTTCTTCATCATCGGATCCAACGCCGCGCAGAATCACCCGATGGCCTTTAAATGGATCACACACGCGCAGGAAACTCGCGGTGCGAAGCTCCTGGTAGCTGATCCCCGTTACACGGCGTCGGCATGTACCGCGGACACCTACACTCGCTTCCGTCCGGGAACCGACATTGCGATAATCGGTGGCATGATCAATTACATTCTTCAGAATAACCTCCAGCATACTGATTACGTAAAACTGATGAGCGATGGCCCGTTTCTTGTGAAGGAAGGATTTGATTTCAACGAGAATACCGGGATCTTTACCGGTTATGATTCGGCCTCCCGGAAGTACAACACGGGTGACTGGGACTACCAGCGCGGCGAGGACGGGAAAGCGCTTCGGGATCCTTCCATGCAGGATCCGAATTGTGTTTTCCAGATTCTTAAAAGGCACTACTCGCGTTATACGCCAGACGTTGTTTCTGACATTTCAGGCATTCCGGTAGATGAATTTACCCAACTTGCCAGGACATACGCCGTGGAAGGCGGGGGACCATTAAAGAACGGTTCTATCCTGTATGCGATGGGTTCGACGCAGCATACAGTTGGAGTGGCATATATCCGTACATATGTAATTCTCCAGTTGATGCTTGGTAACATGGGTGTCGCCGGTGGAGGGATCAATGCGCTGCGCGGCGAAAGCAACGTGCAGGGTTCGACCGATATGGCGATGCTGTTCCATATCATTCCCGGCTACATGGCCTGCCCGGTTGCATCGAGCCATCCTGACCTGAAGACATACATAGAAAAAGAAACACCCCAGTACGGATACTGGTCGAATAAACCGAAATTCCTGGTGAGCCTCCTCAAGGCATTCTGGGGTGAATATGCTACCCCGGAAAATGATTTCTGCTTTGATTTCCTTCCTAAGCGATCACCTGGGTACCAGGATCACGGGCATTCCTGGATTGCACTGTTCGAGGCCATGCACGGCGGTGTAATTAAAGGCCTGAACGTCTGGGGCCAGAATCCCATGGTAGGTGGACCCAACAGCACCTTCACCGGCGAGGCCCTTGAGAAGCTGGATTGGA
>DAOVJF010000295.1 GCA_030673355.1 Planctomycetota bacterium
AAGAGTTAAAAGACCCAATGAGGGCGGGCAATCTATCAATATATAATCATAAAGGGATTTAATGTCGGCTATGGCATATCTTAAAAGGTATGTCCGGTCGGGACGGTCTGTGAGCAGTAATTCCGCGCCTGGCATATTTTCATTGGAAGGCAGGATACTCAGGTTATCCTGGACTGTCGGGAATATAGCCGACTTGCAGACAAGGCCTTCCAGCAGGACTTCATAGATGGAGTTAAAGGCCTCACGGCGGTTTATGCCAAGGCTGGTCGTTGCATTGCCCTGCGGATCGAGGTCTATAAGCAGGGTACGTTTTCCCTTTTCGGAGAGAGCGCTTGCCAGGTTGATTGCGGTTGTGGTTTTACCGACTCCACCCTTCTGATTGGCGATTGAAATTACCGTCATCCCAGGGTGAGTATACCAACTGATTTGGACCGGTTCAAGAAATATTAAGAGTTACTGCCACAAAGGCCTGCTTTTCATTTTATTCCAGGATCTGGGATAAATATCGGGTGTTTCAGAGATTTTTAGGAACAGGGAATAATAAACAGGTTCAAACTCCTCTGATTCTGGTTCGAATGCGCCAACACTTTGAAATGTCGCTCCAACAGTTATGGACCGTTCATTTTTTTTATGGAGTAATGAGGATTCCTTTTTCGAGCATTGAATTATCAATGTTCCACCTGTTTTAATGAATGGCGAGGCTGTTTCCAATAGAACCGGGAGGCTCGAAAATGACCGTGCGATGACGGTATCGAATGAGGCACGCAGGTTAGAGTCATGGGCGATCTCCTCGGCACGCCCTTCAATTATATGGAGTTCGTTGATATTCACCTCGGACTTTACGGTTTTCAGGAATTCACAGCATTTCTGATTAGCCTCGATAATTGAAAGTGATAGATCGGGGAGGACCAGTTTAATGGGAATTCCGGGTATGCCCGGTCCCGATCCAAGGTCCAGGAGGTTCAAATCCGGTTTAACCAGGATAGAAAAATACAATGAAGGAACTACTAGGTTTGTTAAAATCTCTATGGCTGTTTTCGACTGTGAAAAATTAAGCCGTTCATTCCATTTGGCAAAAAGGTGTATATATTTAAAAAGATTGGATTTTACCTGCTCATCAAGTTCAACTGGAAGGCTTGAAAGATCATCAAGCAATTCAGAAATATCGCTATTTGTTCCCATTAGTCTACCAGGCGTACATGCCGCCGAATTGTTTCACGTGAAACATATATAAAACAAAAAGGAACCACAATTTGTGGCTCCTGAAAGTGGATTCGGTTTTAAAGGTGCGGACCAATCAGTTTCCCTCAATTAAATCAGATAAATCAGTGGTGTTCAGGAAATCCCTGAATTCCGAAATTTCCTCTGTACTCGGCGCCATCAGAGTATCCTCATCGAGATCTACCTGCATGCTCAGCAATAAGTAGACAACAATCCCGGTTCCGTAAACCTCCATAGGATGCTTCGACTTGTCAGCCTGTGACTTGATGTATTCCGCAACTTTCGGATTTTCTCTTTTAATCCGATTGAAGAGTTCTTTCAAGTTGTATTTAGACTTGACCAGTTCTTCGCTGACTTTTTCTACGGCACCTTCAGTGACAATAAACATTTTATGAACCTCCGGATCCGTTATCGGTGATCCTATTATATGAGATACCTAATCTGATGTTCTTCTTAACTGAAAAGTCTGGATTTTTGTTCCTTCAATAAAGGCCGGTTAACGACCCTTATAGTATCTTATATCTCCTTATTCACACTTGATTGTACCATGCCTGATAAAATTTTTCAAGCTAAAACCAGTCCTTTTCAGCTTACGTAAAATCTTTATCGGTATTTTTCTGGAAAAATTAGGGTTCCCGGTTATATTTTTGTTACTGTTTTAAATTGTTTAAGACCCTAAAAATTCACCGCAATGATTTAAATCCTCTGCACAACCTATAAACACCGGGATTTTGAAAATATGTGGATAGGGGTTTACAATAAGGTGATTTTTTAAAAAAGTTAAATCTATATTCACTGGAGACTTGATATGTCGATAGTTACAGGTTCAGGTGACGATGGTAAAAGCCAAATGTACTCTGGTGAGCGAATTACCAAGCATCATCCAAGGCTTGAAGCATATGGCACGGTCGATGAAGCTCAATGTGCCCTGGGATTAGTCCGTGCCTATGTCAATTCAACGAGGGACGAAGGAAACACCGCCATCCAGAATTTCGATCCCCTGCTGAAAAGGGTGCAGGAAGACCTTTATATTGTCGGTGCCGATCTCGCAACCCCGGATCCCAACATGCAAGTGCCGCGTGTGGGTCCTCTAATGATCTCGCTGGTTACACATGAATACGAAAGGTTAGAGGAATCTCTTACGCCTTTAACTTCGTTCATTCTTCCATCCGGAACCCGGGCCGCCAGTGCATGTTTCTGGGCCAGGAGTGTTGTCAGACGGGCGGAACGGGAGGTATCGGTTCTCCTTGGAAACGGTGAAAAAGTAAACGATATCCTGATTTACTTAAACCGGTTGGGAGATTTACTTTTCATCGCCGGCAGAGCATTGAACGCGGGTGAAGGCTTTATTGATGAGACAGTCGGCGTAAAGGACTGATTTATTTCTTTACACCACATATTCAGTGCGGTATATTTTCTGCCGGTTATCCAACGCGGGCGCGTAGCTCAGGTGGTTAGAGCGCTACTCTCACACAGTAGAGGTCGATGGTTCAAATCCATTCGCGCCCACCAGACGATTGAAATATTCAGGAGTGGAATAATAATAAAGACCCCCGGTATGAGGCGGGGGCCTTTGAACAGGAGAGGGGGTTCGTACCGGTGCGGCCTCATCAGGAGGAGGAACCGCGTGGAGATATGGAGGAGTGCTGCTGACTTGCTGGAGACCACACCGGTACTTTATCCAGCGTGTGTGCTAATACGCCGGATTCAACTTCAACTTGTTTTATGTGGTATGTCGTTATCATGTTTACACGCTTCTGAAAATTGCCCATTAAAAACGGTGCTGGATGTATAAGTTATCTGTTCCCCCTGTTGGAAGAGAGCTGTAACTCAATTTCGGATCGTTTAACCATCGACTTCGAACTTCACGAGTCAGTGATGGTAAACATCCATTCAACAATCAGACAAGGAAATTAGTTGACGTGCGTCCGTACCGGGTAGGCTTCCGGTGCGAGAAAACACTCTCGCGCACCTTGTTTAACACGCTGAAACGGGGGTAGTTCCACATTGAATTTCCGAGGGCCATTTACTACAGGCTCAGAAACATCGTTCTGCCACTCAGCCTGGGGATCAGGCTCATTGTCGCGGAAGACGATCAACGTGTTTTTTCTTATTGCTTTAGCCATTACTTCGTCCTCCTTTATTTCAGAAAATAATGTAATATATACGCTTCTCTACCTATTTCAATGCAATTCGCGTTCCGTTCTAGCAGTTAAGAGTGGGAATTCAGGCTTGAAGTTCAAAAGATACTTTGAATAAAGGAGTATGGGGCTAATTAATTTTCACAAATTGTCAGTAATTACTTGCAGATTAAATTTCAAGCGGTGCGTTTTGCTACAGGTGAGAATAACATGAAGCATGTTGCTACTTGATAATGCTGCCGGGAGCCAGGTTTTAAGTCCAATCCTGTTAAAAAAAGAATTGATTGGACATATTTTAAATTTAGGGGGACACCTGCTTTTCGACGGGCGAAAAGAGGTGTCCCCGATCTCATCTGGTTCCCGATCTCATCTGGTTCCCGATCTCATCTGGTTCCCGATCTCATACTTGATAATGCTGCCGGGAGCTAGGTTTCGCAAGAAAAATCCCCATGAAAATTTTCACGGGGATAATGATTTCGCGCTGGATTATTTCATCAGGGGATTTCGTGCAGCGCCTGGAACATGACGTCAGCATCCGTGTAGATAAGATTAGTTGAAGTGTTCCAATTATAGGTTGGCGGTGCGTTTATAGCCGTGACATTAGCCACCACCAGACCATCATCATTAATGAACGCGAAGTTAAGGTAACCGCCATTGAGGGGCGGCGGTGCGCTCACGCTGAAACGATATCGAACCAGCAGGCAATTGTAGGTCGTACCGCTAAGGTATGGAACCGTTACATCACCCTCACCAATAGCCTCGACAGTGTAATCGAGATAAAATGGAGGGTTGTTAATAACGAACTCATAACTGGTGTCAATTGTAAGGGGGTACGGAATCCCCAGGCTGTCGGGAGTATCCGGAGGTCCGAATGCAGAGGACCCGATTATATCAGGTTCATAGAAACCGTAAATATAAAGTGTATCCGATGCGTCATGGTGATATTCCGCCTGGTAGATAAAGTTGAACAGCGGGTCGAACATATTATCGAGTTTAACGAAATGCGATGTAGCGTCGTTGAAATTGTCCACGAATCCAGCCACTTCAGGATCATCATCGTCAATGATCAGACGCCAGTTCTGCTGCGTGTTAAGGCCGATCGTTGTAAAATCCCATGGTCCGTCCGGGTCATCCAC
>DAOVJF010000140.1 GCA_030673355.1 Planctomycetota bacterium
CGGGATACAGCCAGAAATTGGGGAGATCCGTTAAAATTGTATAGGCGAAACTGGCTAAAATTTCTAGAGAGTATCGGAATTCACCTATCGATGGGATCATTCCGGCTACAATTAGCATCAGGACTAGTGGAGTGTATATCCTGAGCCACGTTACCAGCACCGCTTTCATCCGTGGCATTAAAATCTCGGACGGTCGCAACGGAAGTGCCCTTAGCGACTCATCAGCACTACCAGCCGATGCATGTGCCCGATAAACCCATGCGCCGATAGTCATTGGGGTCAGTAAAAAAATGAATATCTCGGATCCCCAAGCCAGCCCGTAGCGGATGTAGTTTTCAATGAACCCGAATGTGTTCAGGCCGAAATAGAGTGCGAACGCTGACCAGAGGAATGTCTCCCAGAACCTGACCCCACGGCCTGCGTCACCATCCCAAATGCGTCTACGGGCATAAGCGTACAATGCCATTCCCGGGGATGGCAAATCCAGTAATTTTCTGTCCTCATTTCCGTTCGAAGACATGAGAGGGATAAAGAATTTTCGATTACTTCCCTTTGGGTTTGATTTTTTTGGAAAGAGCGTCCAGGTCGACCGCGGCCTGTGCAGCGGCTTCGATATTCGCAGCCCTGATTGCCTCTAAAAGTTCCCCACGGAAAATTTTGACTTCACGGGGGGCGCTGATTCCAAGTTTTACCGTATCACCCTTTACTTCGACCACCGTAAGTTCGATATTACCACCGATTACGATCGTCTCATCTTTCTTTCGGGAGAGAACAAGCATCACGCATCCCCTCCCGCCTGTTCAGTTTCATCAGGCGGTTCATCGGTCTCCGAATCGTCATGGGGCAGGAGCTTGTGTCGAAGCGGCCAGTCGGCTTTTTCTAATACGATCTGGTAGAGGATATTTTCATTCTCGAAATACAGGAGGGGGGCCAGGAGGTTTGCGGTAACATTGTCAGGATCGTTCCGAGGTACAGTGATAATAACAAATAATGCCGGGGGAGATTTTTCAGCGATATCCAGCCGCTGGATATCCGGCTCGGATTTGTCAACGGTGTAATCCAGGATGAATTCGAGTGGGTTTGTTATTATAAATGCCAGGTCCGGATCATCCGCTGCCTGGAGCCAGAGGAACACCGAATCGCCCGCAGATGGGTCAAGCAGAGCGTAAAGCCTGGAATCCGGGAAGCCGATTATGCCCTCCGGAACCTTGATCAACGTACTTTGAGGGATCTCAAGGTCTCCAAATCGAGATGATTTGAAACTAATGGTTGAGTCTGTTTCATTCATTTTTTAATTATTCCCGGTTCCCTGGATCAAAAGCTCAGGAATTTTCAGAGAAATTAGTGAAAAATAAGGATCCTTAGTCACGATGTATAATAGGTGAAAGCATGCGTTCAATCAAACCATGTTTGCCTGAATCTGACATATGTTTCGGTAGTATTAAATTTCTGCTATAATGTATCATAATAAATAGGCAAAGGTTGTAAATAACTCCGCATGGAGGTCACGCATGGCTGGAGGTCCGTTTGATAGCGGAATCCAAAGTCTGAGATCAGTAAAAAAATCAGACACAATAACCCGCCTTAATGTGTATCTTATCCAGGCCGGGCTGGAAGGACATCTGGACAATCCTGTTGATATTGTCCGTACCGCCCTGCGTGAACGTTTTAATTTCAATGTCATAACCAGCGATCAGCTTGAAAAAGATATCGATTTCCGCTCGAGGCTCATCTACACAATAAAGGATTCGATATTCACCGTTGTCATTCTGGACGGCCTGACTCCTACAATTGGATTTGAATATGGGCTTGCGGTTTCGATGCAGAAACCGGTTATCATTCTAAAAAGCCAGAATGCGGAAATCGATGTTCGGTCGCTATATTCCGAAAAAGAGCGAAGCGACGTCAAAGTCAAGGAAGCCCCTCAGCCGAGGTTGAATTACCTGGCGCATCTTCCCGGGCTTGTCGATGAACAGGTAATCGTATTTCAACCGGGCGATCCCGAGGGCCTTATAAACAGGCTCATACGTGAAATCGTCCTTCATCGCGAACAGGTCGCAACTGAAATCCTCAAGACCGGATCGGATGTCCCCCTTAATCTTTACCTGCAGTTCCTGTCATACCTCGACGGTGAGGAGCGTAAGCGTATCCTTGGCGAGGCGATGCAAAGGTTCCCAACCGATAAGAACCTTTTCATAATGGCGGGACGAATCAAATTGATGGAGAACGATCTTATCGGGGCCGCCCATGATTTCGAGAGGGCGGTTGAGCTGAATCCGGATGACCCGAACGCTCATATGCAGAAAGGCGAGGCTTATTACGAACTCGGGCAGTTTGAAACAGCGGCTAAAGACTACGATAAAGCGATCGAACTTCAACCAATCAACCCGAACGCTTATTTCAACAGGGGTAATGCCTTTTTATACATGGATGAAGAGGACGATGCCGCTCATGATTTCTCACTGGCTATCGACCAGAATCCCGATTTCGCAAACGCGCTTAACAACCAGGCTTCGATCCAGATAAACAGGAAAAATTACGCTAAGGCGGTTGAGCTTCTTCAAATGGCGATCGAAAAACAACCGTCCTATGCTTTCAGTTATTTCAGTCTCGCCAGGGTTTACAGGGCCATGGGCAAGCCGGGCGGAGAGGTTTTGAAAAACCTCGAAAAAGCCGCGCGTCATTCGAAATCAAATCTCAGGATGGGGCACGATATCAAGCGTAATACCTACTGCCTTTTCCTTGTGTATGCCGCTCTTGGCGATCGTGAGGCGGCCCTGGAATATCTCAGGAAGTGCTCTAATTACGATCTGCCTTTAAAGAGCTGGGGTATTGCGGAAAAGATTGCCAATGTTGCACTGAAAAATGATCCCGAGTTCCAGGCATTAATAGCAACGTCGAGATAACAGTTACATAAATAAAAATTGACTTGTTTTCAGGATGCTCTGAGCATCTTTTTTTTATGCCCCTGGCTAGTAAAAATGTAAAAAAACACTCCGGGTTTAATCGGAGTGTTGGATTAATTTATTTATTTAATACTTATTTCTCCGGCTCGATTTCTATCCAGTATTCTCCTTCGCCACTCCACCAGTAAATATAGATAAAACACTCGTCCGGGACCTCGCATGTGATGCTCTCATCACCGTCCCAGCCGTATGCACCTTCAACTAATTCATCATCGGAGTAAATTTCCCAGTCCATCTCGACTTCATCACCATCAAAGAAAATGGTGAAAGTGGGCTCGTAACCTTCCTGGCCTCCCAGCACAAACCAGTCTTCATCGTCTTCGCACATATAACCGTGGATTTCCAGGGCTTCCTCGATATAGTCGGCAAGGTCGGCTTCATCATTCGGCTCGATTTCGTCCTCGCCTTCACATTCGCCTTTTTCAGGTTCGATCTCGATCTCATAGTCGCCATCGCCGGAATACCAGTATACATAGATGTAGCATTCTCCTAGGACCTCGCATGTGATGCTTTCGTCGCCGTCCCAGCCATATGCACCTTCTACTAATTCATCATCAGAGTAAATTTCCCAGTCGATCTCGACTTCATCGCCGTCAAAGTAAATTGTGAATGTCGGATAATAACCTTCCTGTCCCTCAAGGACATACCAGTCTTTACGGTCATCCTCGTCCATATGGCCCTGGATATAGTAGGAATCAATAAAGTCGGCCAGATCCATTGTATCGTTTGGCTCGATTTCGTCCGGACCTTCACCTGCAATCGCGGGCGCAAGGATCAGAAACATGAACAGGGTGATACCGATAGCTGTAGAAATGAAAATTTTCATATGTGGATTCTCCTCCCAACCAATGTGGGTCAATTTTGAAAGTGATATGTAATATATTTCAAGATTTAGTAATTGTTTTTACCATGATTTAACGAAAATAACCAGATTTTATAAAATTTAATGCGATTATTTCCTGATTGTGATCGGTCCATCCTTTTTTCATTTCCATTGCAATGTTAAGCACTGTTATTTCCTTCCTGTTAAGGGTTGTCAGTCCACCACTCGCTGGAATTCCCGCATCGACCGTGAGTGCGGTAATTTTCGCGATCAGACAAGCCTGCTAAAGACTATACTGAGGCATGGAAAGGCAAACGGTTACCTGGGGTTGTGACTAATCTATACCAGTCAGGGCCGCTTCCGCCGCATTGAACAGTTCATCACGCCAGTCGATAAACGTCTGCAGCGATCCCTGAAGGGCGATATCCAACGCTTCGATATCCACTTCCGCCTGCGAATCATATTCTTCGTTCAGGTAATCCACCAGGATACGCCATCGACGTGCGGCCTCACCTGCATCGTCCCGGTACTCCGCAATTCTTGCAAGGTAGAAATAATACTGGCTTGGAATCCCGATATTCTCCTTGTACCGTGTAGCGTTGATTTCAAACCTTGTAAGGCCGGTCCATCGTCCCGATGACGAATTTTCCCCTGCAAGCGCCTGGGAGATTAATTCCTCCAAGGGTTCGATCAGGTTGTCGTAATTGCCGGCGAATTTCTCATTTTCGATGGCGAATCTGAATCCGTCCCAGATGTAATAATCCCGCCACGATTTCATGAAATCACCGTTGGCGCTCAATGAGTAACGATCGGCAATTATTGCCATCCCGTATTCGGTTGGTTTTTCAGAGAAAAATGTGTTGTATCCCCACGACCTGAAACCTTCGAGAAAGCCATCCGATGTAGTCACAAGGACCAGGTAGTAGCTTGTTGGATGGAACTCAAACCCTTCAATATTCAGGATGCAATCCAGCCAGCCGTCACCAGTGAGGTCGGACCAGTCCCACCAGGGCTCGTTGGAATTAACCAGTTGGTCTCTCCAATCAACCAGCTCAGGATCGGTTGCGTCGTACACGGCATCGGAAAAATCGAATTCATCCGGATTCGATGTCAATTCAGGCGGTGGCTGTGCGGTTCCCAGCCTTAGCCTTTCGACGAGTTCGGGTGGTGTAAGCTGTATCTCATCGACTATTGTAAAGCCATCACCGTCCCGTTTAATCAGTATGAGATAATACCCGGCCACCGAGTAAAATTCTGACAGATCGTAAGCACGGTTCCCCGGCACGCTTGCCTGGAGAGTGACCAGGTAGGCGAAATAACCCTCAATCCCGGAACCTGGCAGAAGGACAGTGGCGTTCCGTACAAGATACCTGGCATTCGAGTACGGTTGAAGAATTCGTGCCTGGAGGTAGCGAATCGCGTCGAGTTTTCCATCACGGTCGAGTGGCATTTCCATTATGTAGCCACCGTCGGATGATGATGCGGCAATCGAAGGGGTAGTCGAAACAGCTATTAACAGACAGGAAATCAGCAGGAGGACAATTTTAAAAACAGGGGAACCAGCGGCGGTTACTCGATAATTACCTGCCGCAAAGGTGTTGCGTTTCTCTTCTTTTTGTCTGCCCATACTCCCCATCCTTTGAGAACAGAAATGATGCTAGCACTCTTTTAGGATTTCAACAAGGCTATTAAAAGGTGTTTACAGAGAGGTATTATCAACTTATATATCCGGGGTTGTTACAATCAACGGGAGTGGTTGGTATGAACCCGTGTTACCGTTGATGTTTAGATATTAACTCCAATCATTTTATGATTATGGGGAAATAAGGTATAATAATAACCCTAATCTCAGAACTTGGCGGGTAACTTATGATAGTCAGAACCGGTTTGGCCAAAATATCCCCAGGCATATTATGCCTCCTTATTTTTGCATTACTTGTCCTGTCATGTCAGGAAACAGATGGTTTCATTTCACCAGGTAGTTCTGGTTCCGCAGACCTTAATAATTTACAGGGATCGACCCCGGAGCTCGCAGGATTAATTCCTGAGGCTGAGAGTGTGAATATTTCCCCTGAACCGTCACACGATAGCGCATATGTAGAAAAAGAAGTCCTCGTTGTGCTCACCGATCGGATCCAGGCTGACCCGGGCCCGGAATATTTTTCAGATTACCCGTTATCCATCAAGAGAGAAATTACCTGCCGCTGGGGAACTGTTTACCGTCTTAAAATAACAGACGGCACTCCAGTGGAGCATATGGTTGATTCTCTCAAAACGAATCCCGATATCAGGATTGCGGAGCCCAATTACCTTCTGGTTTTCCAGAAAGCACCCTATACTCCGAATGATCCTCTCTGGGAAAGTAATGATGCGGGAGACGATCCTCGCGACAGCGTTTACGACCAGTGGGGCCCGGCTAAACTTGGTGCGAATATTGTGTGGAACGATTCAAAGGGCGAGGGTGTAATTGTAGCGATTATCGACACCGGAATCCGGTACGATCATGAAGATCTGGCAGAAAATATCTGGATTAATGAGGATGAGATCCCGGATAACGGCATTGATGATGATGACAACGGTTACATCGATGATTACAGGGGATGGGATACACATGGAAACGATAACGACCCGTGGGATTCAGGCAGCCATGGGACCGGATGCGCCGGGATTGTCGGGGCGATTCAGGATAATGAAAAAGGTTTAAGCGGCATTGCCCCCGGTGTGAAAATCATGGCCGTTCGTGCCGATATGTGGGACGGACCGGCATGTGTGGCAACTGTTGTGGAAGCATGGAACTATGTAAAGGATAACGGCGCCGATATTGTTTCCATGTCGTTCGTTGTTCTGTATCCAACCGAGGTTCTTGAAATTGCCGCAGACGACACATGGGATGACGGGAACGGGCCCCTGCTTATGGGTGCCGCTGGAAACTGGAATAACCAGACCGAGTATGTTCCCGCGAGTTATGATTCGGTCATCTGTGTAGGGGGGACAATACCATGGTCGAGATATAATGTGCCGGTGGATGAAGACCGGATTCATGTTGGCTGGGAAGGATGGTGGTGGGGATCGAATTACGGCCCGAACCTGAATATCATGGGTTTTTGTGAGA
>DAOVJF010000112.1 GCA_030673355.1 Planctomycetota bacterium
TCCAATCCTGTTAAACAAAAATTGATTGGAATTTAGGGGGACACCTGCTTTTCGACGGGCGAAAAGAGGTGTCCCCGATCTCGAATCAATATTTAATTAATAGGATTGGTCTAACCACTGCGGATTAATTTACAGGTTTCCAGGTAGTTTTGAATAAAATTAGAATAGAAAAAAGTCCCCGGCATTGCCGGGGACATTCATTTTTTTGTTTATCTAATCTTGCTTATGGAGTTTCATCCGCCTCATAAATGCTGAGATAGGAGTTTGACCCGTCCACTGAAATCAAAGCGAGTATTTCCAGATTAGCACTTCCATCGATCCTCAAAGGCGTACCGGTGATCCCGATAATCTCGAGGCTTGGTGTAATAGCGCCCCCATCCATGTTACTGAAGGCTTTGATCCTGTAACCGAGAACATCACAGTTATCGAGGAGGTACATGTGGTTTAACTCGCCTGCGGTGAGGTCGAGTGGATCGTTAATCCGCAAATCGTCAGTGCCCTGTTCGCCGTTTCCGAAGAATCTGCTCTGGTAATTAAAGTTCAAGACATCGAAGCAGGCAGCATACCAGTCGTACTCTTCAACAAACCAGATAAACCCGAATGCCGGGTCACATTCCGCGGCTTTAATTAAATTGTACTTGACTACATCGGGACCGTATCCTCCTGTTGAAGTATCAACACTATGAACTGTAAGATCATGTAAGTTGAAAAGAACATCGGGGATTCGATCCAGGTATGTCTCCCACCACTGCGGGAGGGGTATGTCAGTAGTATTACCCCAAACTGTGACGTGGTCGTTTAGATAAGTTCCACTGTTGACGGTCACAACATCCTGTAAATACTTGAAAAAAGTACTGGAATTTGATTGGGTTGTTTCAATAATAAATGTCCCACTACCGGTATAATGCCTTGAATAGATCGTATCATGATCAGGCATATCCCACGCGACGAACCAGAAGCCGTTTAACGCCATATCAATGAACCTGGCATTGGGATCGGTATTTACACTCCAATCCCATGTGGTATAGAATGGTCCGAGCCACTTGGTCACAACCCCATCGTCATACAGGACCAATACATCCCCGGTAGTGTGGTCAACACACACGTCGGTTGCGAGTCCGAGATCCGTTACATCAAGATTTTTCAATGGAGCGATGACTGCAAAGTTATCATCCGACATGTCTGTAACTGTTGGGAAATCGTCAGATGTAACCCTGATACGACCTTCTGCTGTGTTATCGGCAACCGACGGGGACCAGGTCTCTACACCATCATTATCGGTACCGGCGGCTACCGTGACCGGCCAGGTGGACCCGGCATCCCTCGATAGTTCAATTGTCACTAATCCCTGGACATTATCCGATGACCAGAGGATATCGTATGGCTCCTCTGACATCAGGGTTTCACCACCGTTTGGATCATCTACCGTGATTGTCCGCGGTGCGATTCTGAAGTCGTTGTTGGAAACATCAACCGCCTGAGCCGGGAAGTCGATCGAGTAGATCCAGATTCGAGCCTGATCGGTAATATGAGCGGCCGTAGGCGTCCATGTCTCAATTCCGTCGTCCGCGGTATTGGCGAAAAGCATTTCCCATGAGCCCCACGGCAAGGCCATACCAAGGTTCGAGAAGAGGATGTTTATGTTCCCGGTGATATTTTTAGATGTCCAGATAATGTCATAAGGCTCATCGGGGGTCAGGGTTTCGAACCCGTTCGGTTGTAACAGTTTGAGCTGATAGTACGGGGCTACGGTATCGACCGGCAGGTCGTATCTGAAAAATGCTGCAAGCCCGCCCTCGGCATGAGGTATAGCCGGAAAATCATTGTCGTAATCGTAGCCGTCGTATTCTGCGATAATCCACACTTCATGGCCTTGAGTGCCAACAAACGGGTCCGATCCGATTTCGAAGTGGTACGTAGAGACATTAGGACCTCCATCTACACCGTATACCTCGGCACTGAACGTAGGCACCGTATCTGTAACTGAGGACTCGATCTTAATTGTCGATGGTTGTTCTTCCCAGGCAAACAGATCGACATCGATAATGATGTCGCCGCCGGATTCAGAACCATCGAAATACAGGTCTGGGAATATATTCACGGTGCAGGCGATAGCTTCTGTTATGTGATAAGGCTCCGTAGGACCGCTAATACCATGATCTTCCCATGTGCATACGATTGCGTATCCGAAAAGCACTCCGGGTTCAGGCAGTAGTGGAAAATCGATTTTCATAGTTCGGGAAAGACCCGTGGCAAAAAACCCATCATAGTTGTTCCCTGATGTAAGGAATTCAAATGAGTCGCCGGGGGCGCCCAAACCGGTCGAATAGTATTTATATGGGTTGAGGTTGGCAGTTCCCTTGTTATTCTGCCAGCCACCGGGTGCCCATCCAAAGATAAGTTCGGTGGTGAATTCGAATGGATTAAACCACCGCGTATAACCATCAGGATTTTTCATAAATGTGTCCACGTAAGGGGCTGAATACCTGAGGTCGCCAAACTGCAGTGATTTGCTACCATTGGTGATTATGACACCCATAAGGTCGTAAACCTTGTACTGTGGCATGCCTGCAAGGGGGTGGAAAATTTTAAAATCCACGTCGACCCCGAAAATTGCCGGGTCTCCATCGTACACAACAATGTTTTCAAACATAATGCCGTTCACAGGGGCTATCATCAAATTCAGGAAAGGTACGATATTCAACGTGAACGCGGCTGTACGGTTTCCCACAGCCGTAAATTCCTCCGTCTCATAATCGAAGTAAATATCGTAGTAACCCATCAGTGAGGTATTCGTTGACTGTCCCAGGTTTGGTGATCCGGTTTCAACTAACTGATTGGTGGTCGGTGTCATGGGACTTCCACCGCCGCCAGAACATCCAGTCCAAATCATGGCAAAAAACATCAATGCCACCACTACAAATGACCATCGATTCATGTCGACCTCCGATATATCCACTTGCCGCCAACAAGCGGGTCCGATTTTGTCCGATATCTCCGAAGCTATATTAATAGCACCTTATGACGTTTTGCGCAACTTATTCTGTGAATTTTCTTACATTTAACCGCATTAAAATAATAATTTCCGGCTTAATTAATTTAAATCCTGAACTTTATTTATCCAGGGCCAGCGCCAGGTAGTCAAATGCTTCCGGATTTCCAGGCTCGACAATGGTCATCGTGTAAAAATACTGTGCCGCCTCGTCCTTATCCCCTTTTAATAAAGCATTACTCCCGTAAAACAACAGCATCTCGCCAATGCGCCATTGGATGTCCGCTTCGGGCGCCCATAACCACCTGTATTGAGGTTCGGGTAAACTATCCAGGCCGGACCCCCAGAATTCCCACCGGTACCCCACGGGAAGCCCGGGTATATAAATTGATACACCGGTCTCGGAATACAACCCGCTTTCCGCGGTTGAATAATCGGATGTTGACTGTGGCGGTACGAATGTGAAATTTATTCCCCGTCGTGCGAGTGTATAACGCATCAGGGCAGGCTCTTCGAGGAACCCGGAGTTGAAAAATGTTGTGTTGATCTCCCGGTCCGGGTCCTCTTCGGAAATCCGCACAATGGCTTCAGTCATGGCTCCGGAGATGTCAGCGAGTTCCGACAGGCTCCCGATTTCTCCGGCCCAGCCGGCCAGATTCACGTCGGGACGGTAACCTGCCTGACCGGTGATCGGATCGGGATGCACGTAGCACAGGTAGTTGAACGCGAATATTTCATCTCCCGCCACAACAAGCGTCGAATTCTCGGAACAAGAATCCAGAGCGTTCAGCCCGTACTCATGGGCGAGGGTGTTGCGGGATTTATCCCCAACATGATAATTGGACGCGAAATTTATCGCTATAAGGACAAGCCCGACAATTACGGTGGCGATTCCGATCACTCGCGATACCCGCTCGTATTGTCCTGCCCAGTCGAGAAAATTACTGATTCCAAGACCGATAAAAATTGAGTAAATAACCTCAAGCGGAAGCATCAGACCCGGCCCAGCTGCCTGGAGATTGTAAAACGGCGCGCGAAGGATATCGCCGGATGGGTAAAAATGAACCACCAGGAAATACAGGATCCATGCTGTGAAGATCAGTATCCGGTTATTTCTGTATTCAGGATCAACATGTGTTTTTTCATTTTTCCGCCTGCGTCGGAATTTGTAAAAAAGTCCCATGACGCCGGTAATGGCCAGGATAAGCCCGAAATCCCTTCTGACAAGATCGATATAAAACCGGAAGACATCCGATATTGTCGTTTTGTCACCCGCAAGCGCTTCCCCGGTATGTGTGTATTCCCTCTGCCGTGAATAGACCCCACGGCCTATGTAATCCATAAAATATTGAACCGGGGGTGTGGTTGTGTACCGATTTTCCCGAAGCTCATCCGGATCTTCCACGGTAAGCCGTTCATATTCCGCTTCTGAAATAAAATTCAATCGACCGTCCGGGGTCCCGTATTTCGCAAGGGGAAGGTAAATGAACGGCGCCAGTCCGAGAATGAACAGCAGCATAAATGCCGTCCACTGGATCGGTTTAAAATTCAATGCTTTACTGAGGGCCAGGTAAATAATAATTGCCGGGAAGAATAATACGATCGACTGGTGATGTGAAACCGCCAGTCCCGACAGAGTAACCAGCCAGTACGGATCGCCGGGCCTCCTGTCCTGTACCAGCCGCACAGACAGGTAAATCAGGAGCAGAATAAACAGGCTTGATAATGAATCATTTTCGCAAATCTCCGCATGCCACCAGAATACGCGGCTGAACGCGAGTGCTCCGGTCGCCAGCATCGCGGCGACAGGTTTCCCTGTAATACGATTCACTAACGAGAACAGGACCATCAATGCGGCAACGGCAAAGATCATAGACAGAAGGTTCGCGCGCCATGCCGGGGCTGAGTACTCCTGCATCCGGATAAAAATTGGCTGGATCGGCAATCGCTCGAAAATTCCCACCAGAATGGTAAAGAGCGGGTAACCCGGCTGGTGAGCTGTTCCCCACTGCCACCCGGCGGTCAGAAAGTCCCCTGTGTCGCCGAGTACAATTGATGGGGCAAGCCCTTTAAGGTAGACGAAAATTGGGATTGCAGTCAGCGCGTACCACCAGGAACCCCTTTCTGATTTACTGCGATTATTTTTCTCCGGGTGGTTCATCGGCTTGAATATTGTAGCAGCGGACCGGGCTTTGAGCCAGGGATACGAAATTCATCGGGTTTAAAGCTACTGCTTTTGAGTCATGCTATTGGTGTATTCGGTCCAAGCGACTATAATTATACATATACGATGGCACATCGAACAATTGAAAAGGTAATATGCTTGATCCCGATCTGCCTGCTTATAGCTTTATCAGCATCTTCTTGCGGCGGCGGGTCGGACCCGTCGCAGCCCGATCCGGAGGAGCAACCCACGGACACGATTGATCCCTGGACTCCCGATCATCAGTCCGACCGGCTTCAGATCAAGGAAGAACACTGGATTGAAATGCCCGATGGTGTCGGGATAAATTCATTCGTGCTTCGTCCCAGAGATGCTTCAACTGCTAACAGGTACCCCGGCCTGATTCTGATAACCGGCGGTCTCAGCAGTAAGTATGAATGGCTCAATGAAAATTTCCAGTCGAATGCCTGGAATTTTGTGGACACCGGGCTGATCGTTCTTATTTACAGTGCCAGGGGACGGCATATTTCCGAGGGGGAAGAAAATTTCAACGGTTATATCCAGCAGGACGATTTGAAATCAATTATTGAATGGTTCGTGCAGAGAGATGACCTCCGGATCGGCGGCATTGGAATTGCCTCTGCGAGCTGGGGCACTACGCTCGCGACGATTACACTTTCCCGGTATCCCGATCTCCCGGTACTATTCCATGTGGATAGCGAGGGGGCAATGGATCGATTCGATTTTACAAACTGGGACGATCCTGAACGGGTGGCAGACCTTCAGGGCCATGGAACCTGGGATGATGAGTTCTGGTCGGAACGGGAGGCGAAGTACCATATTGGGAACGTGACGTGCCCGTATTTCCGTAATCAGACCGACAGGGACCATATCATTCGGGAGTTTTATCCCGATGCGGCTATTTACATGGTCAATACCGCGATGGCCGGTACAAGCCCGTATGTGAGATTAAATGACTATGAGCCTAACCGGTACTATGATTTAAATAAGGCGGATGAGATCGACTGGCCGCACTATGAAACACACGATCCTTTATTTTTCAACTCTATTGTTAGTGCAATGGAAATTACTACCGCTACAGGATTTCCTGATGAACAAAAACCTGAACCTGAGCCCGAACCCGATCACTGGGTTCCTGATTACCAGCCTGAACGTGAACAGGTCATGGATAAGTTCTGGCTGACGGCACAGGATGGGATCGAACTGCACCTGCTTCTATACCGTCCCCTCGATTCGTCGCCATCGAATCAATACCCCGGAATTATTCTCGTGCCCGGGGGAATCAAAGATGGTTTCTCCTGGCAAAATACGAATATTAAAGCGAATGCCTGGGAATTTGTACGCTCCGGTTTGATCGTCCTTACATTTGACCCTCGCGGCCGGGGATTTTCAGAGGGCGAGGATGATTACTACGGAACAGACGGTCAGGATTCATTCAAGCTGATTGTCGAATGGTTACATGAGCGGGAAGACATTATTCCCGGTGGGGTCGGCATCTCATCATCGAGTCTTGGTATTATTCTCGCGGCAAACACTCTTGGCCGGTACCCGGATTTGCCCGTCAGGTTCCTGGTGGATATGGAAGGCGGTTCGGATCGATATTACTCGACAAATAATGATGATCCCGACTACATGATCTATAACGCAGGACACTCAATATCGGACGATGCCTGGTGGGAGTCAAGGGAGGCGATCACGTATATCGGCTCAATTCCTCATCCCTACTTCCGTTTACAGACAGACTTTGATCATTTCCTTCACAGGTTTAATCCACACGACGCAATCAGGATGGTCAATGCGGCGATGAATGGGGCCAGCCCATATGTCCAGCTCAATGATATGACGCCGAATGCGCATTATGACCCTGATAAAACCGATTACTACAACTGGTTGCCCGCGGAGTACAATTTCGAGCAGTTTTACGCCATGACTTTACATGCTGTTTCAGTTACGACGATCCTTGAAGAATAGATCGGACTGGGAAATTCACCTGTACTTACCAGTAGAATAAATGCGAGCAATCCTGATCATATGCACATTTTTTTTAATCAGCCTTACGGGATGTGGCGGGGGAAGTTCACCCCCTGTAATCCCCGATCCACCTGACCCCTGGACCCCCGATTACCAGCCCGATCGTGAAATGGCCGAACATAACCTGTTCCTGACAATGCGCGATGGTGTGGCCATTCACGTTATGATCACTCGCCCGGCTGACGCGTCTCCCGCAAATATGTATCCTGCTTTATTGCTGGTGCCGGGTGGGAATAAAAATGGTTATTCATACCGAAACTTGGATTTTCAGTCAAACATGTGGGAGTTCATGAGAAATGGAATCGTTGTAATGACATTTGACCCGCGCGGCCGTGGCTTGTCTGAAGGCGAGGAAAACTATTTCGGTAATATCCACCAGGGGGATCTCCGGGAGCTGATCGA
>DAOVJF010000552.1 GCA_030673355.1 Planctomycetota bacterium
AGCTGCATAAAAGTCCAGGCGACCATACATTTGTTCTGGGTGACGATAAGGGCTTAACAGAGCCCGAAGAAGAGATCTTAAAGAAGTACGACCCAATGAGTGTAAATCTCAGCCCAATGGTTTTACATGCAGACCATTGTATCATTTTAGTACATAGGGCGCTGGATGAAGAATTAAATAATGATATTGTAAAAACAGGGCATCCTGGCGATTTTCATAAGGCTTAGAATAGGAATAAAAAACAGGTTCTCAGGGTATAAATTCGTATCCGGAACTTGTGGAGGTCCTGGTGAAGAGTATTTGACCGGTTTCCGCATCTAACGCCACTGTGTAGCCTTTACCAGGGTTCTCGATGTAGAACGTATATTTGGACCGGTCCGTCATCGAAACCGAGGTTATGTCTATTGTGGGATAAGCTACATTCGCTCTGACACCGTACGATACATTCGTAAAATCGATCCTGCCCTGGCTGTTGAATATATTTTTATCGATCTCGGTATCGCTGAGGTTTGCCAGGATCTGTTCACTCCCCGCAAAAGTCAAAACCGGCTCGAACTCGGAAGTTGAGTTTGGCGGGGCATCGATATCGATCATTTCACTTTCACGCACACCGCTTTTATCAACGATAATATTGTAGCCTTCATTGCTGCCTTTTTCACTGAAAGTCAGGTTCCAAAACAGCTCTTGCGAGCCGCCATCGCCGATACCGGAACAGTACCCGCGAACCACATACAGGGCCGGATGGCCGGTCCTGAACCCGTTGAACCCGGTATCCGCTTCTACATATTGGATGGCCTGCTCGGGTGGAAAGGTATTGAAACTGTTCGTGCCATGTCCCTTGGATGGTAAATATCTCCAAACAGTATCATTTTCGTACTCTTGAGCTGGTACCCTGTCATAGAAATGGCCGCTTCCAGTGCCGGGGTTTGAACAGGTTTTGGATTGTATCTCTACGCTGCCTTCGCTGTAATCCGTCATAATAGCCTTATGCACTACCGTGGTCGTATTACCCTCAGACGTGCTTTTCGCGTAAATATAAGTTCCAACAGGTAATGAAACCCCGTCAGCCACCCAGACATTCATGAAAAACTCGTCAAGATCGGCACTTGTCATTGTGGCGCTATCTAATGTTAGATTCAATTTTATTGCCGGTGCATTATATACAAAATCAACACTCTCGGCCTTCCAAATATAGATTGTGTTGCCATATTTAATAGCGTCAGTATGCCCCAGCTCGATCGGGTCGTCGGATAAATCCTCGATACTGAACCTCATCGGCTTATTGCGCAGATCGGGATACGACCGCATTTCATTATGGGATGCCATATCAAAATCTTCACTACCAACCCATATATCAATTGAAGCTGTCAAATTAATATCATTTTCCACATAGGTCTTGATCGTGTTCAAAGTCGTGTAATCTGTATAGGATTCATCTAACGAATCCATTTTACCGTCAATGTTGGCTGTGAAATCGTTTTCTCCTACAGTTGAATATGATAACGTCCCTTTTACCTCGCCTGAAAGGTCAAGGTTCTGTTCGATCTCCCTTTTATATGTATCGTGTATCTGCCAGAATCCATCCTCGATATTGGGTGCATCTTTCAAGATCGTGGTCATGGGGTCGGTCGGAGCAGTCCTGAAATCAATATGAACCTCTCTAATGAGGATCGAAACTTCCAGGCCTGATATATCTGCATTGAATTTAATAATACCTTCCGGGTTCTCCAGGTTAAAGAACCCGGTAACTTCATATTCGCCATAGTCATTCAATCTTTCAGAGGCCGGTTCGACGGTTAGCGGAGATACTGTAATTGGTTTCGAAGCGCGCTGTTCGTTATCATATTTATCTCGAATTGTTAATGTAACTGTATAGTTTTTTTCCGAGTGCTCGTTCGGGCTGAAATAACCAGTGATCCTACGCTCCGTCAAAGACCCTGATTTCAGTTTAAAATCGTTATCAATATCCCAATGGTAACCGTCAATATCACCTTCGGAATCAATCGCGTCAAAAGTAATAATCTCACCCGCAG
>DAOVJF010000500.1 GCA_030673355.1 Planctomycetota bacterium
CGCTCCAGGCGTTTCTTGTGATCGCGGCTCAGTTAGGGTTTCTGGGAATGGACCGTGGCGCGGTTTATTTTATTGGCCTCGATAAATCAAGGGCATCGACAATCGCGGGCACCCTGATCTCATGTGGGATTTTTGTGTCTGTTTTTCTCTACATTATTTTCATAACCGCAGCACTGGTGTTCCCCGGGATACTTGGCGGAATAAAATTTAACCTCTACGCGATCATTCTCCTGTCAATTCTTCCCTTGATGGTGTCGCTTTACTCACAGAACCTTCTTCTCGTGCACCAGAAAATTATCGAATATAACGTGATCGAACTCGGGGTCAGGTTCGGGAGCCTGGTGATCCTGGTGATTCTTTACATTCTCACCGATCCGCCAATGTGGATTGCGGCCACGATCTGGCTGCTGGTATTCGCGTCCTTCGCCATGGGCATTATTAATTCCGGATATGCATGGAAAACGAAACCGTTCAGTTTGAAAATAGACTGGAACGCGCTTAAGGATCTGATCCGCTACAGTTGGAAAAATTACTACGCCGGACTGATGGGTTTTATGATTATTAAAACCGATCTCTTGTTCCTGAACGCTTATATTAGCACCTCTGAAGCCGGAATTTACAGGCAGGTTGTCTGGATAAGCGACATACTAATTGCCTTACCGCTCGTATTCTCGATGCTGCTTTTCCCGAAACTCATGCAGGAAGGCGCCCCGGAAGATTCCGGCCTCGATGAACGCGGGGAATTCACGATGCTCCTCGCGCGGCTGGTCGGGTTCATAATGAGGATCTTCTGGGTGATCTTTGCGATAATCGGCGTATGGTTCCTCGGGATTTTCGGCGAGGAATTCATCCAGGGCTACCCACCATTGCTGATTGTCCTGGGCGGGCTTGTGTTTTTTGGGATACAGACGATTTTGAAAGTGGAATTATTCAGGCGCGGCCTTCCGTTTTTCCTGGTTGTTTATTCGACAATCTGTATGGTCTGCAAGATTATCATGAACGTGATGCTGATCCCCAAATACGGGATGTACGGCGCCGCCTGGGGATCGTTTGCGTCGCATTTCCTGTTCATGGCATTCCCGCTGTGGTACTGCATCAAAAATTACGGTTTTAACCTGAGGGACACGCTGTTCGTCAGGGATTCCGATATCAGGCTTGTTGTTGAGAGAGTGAAAGCGGTGTTCAGGAAGGAGGATGGTGGATCATGACATTCGCATAGTGCCCTCCCTCACGGTCGGGCCTCTGTTACGGTCGGGCCTCTGTTACGGTCGGGCTATTGTTATGGTCGGGCTACTGATAGCTAACAGGATTATTCTTACACTTCTACCGTGCTTCCTTTTTCTCTTACCGGTACTTCCTTGATGCAGGCTGCGACGATGTCGTCGGTTTCGATGCCCTCGGCTTCGCCTTCGAAATTCATGATGATCCGGTGTCTCAGGGCGGGCATCGCGACTTTACGGATATCATCGAATGCCACGTTGAATCGTCCGTTTAGAAGTGCCTCGACCTTTCCGGCGAGTACCAGGGTCTGGGCGCCTCTCGGGCTTGACCCGATCCTTCCGAATTGTTTGACAATCGATGGGCAACCGGGGATTTCCGGATGTGTCGCGTTCGCAAGCCGAACCGCGTAATGTATCACATGATGTGCGATCGGAACCTGCCTGACGAGTGATTTCATTTCGAGGAGTCGGGGCCCGTCGACAACTTTATGCGGGTCCGGTACATGGGTGCCGGTCGTGCGGATTAAAATTTCCGCAAGTTCATCCGCGGGCGGGAATGGAACCATGATTTTAAAAAGAAAACGGTCGAGCTGGGCTTCCGGCAGGGGATACGTTCCCTCCATTTCGAGAGGGTTCTGTGTGGCGAGTGTGAAGAAAGGTTTATCGAGAATGTAGGTCGTGCCCGCCTGGGTCACATGGCGTTCCTGCATGGCTTCCAGAAGGGCGGACTGCGTTTTCGGGGTCGCGCGGTTGATCTCGTCCGCGAGCAATATGTTTGTAAACACCGGTCCGCGCTGGAACTCGAAATATTTCGTCCCGTCGGCTTTCTCCATAATGATGTTCGTCCCGACAATATCCGCCGGCATAAGGTCCGGTGTGAACTGGATTCGCGAGAACTCAAGATCGAGAACCCGGCTGAGTGTGGATATCAACAGGGTTTTGCCAAGGCCCGGTACTCCCTCCAGAAGGGCATGTCCGTCCGCGAGAATCGAGATCAGCGTTGCCTTGACAACCTCATCCTGTCCAACTATCACCTTATGGACTTCGTCGGTGATGGATTCGAAATCTTTTTTGAATGCGTCCACCTCTGCCTGCGGGATTACAACATCGGTATTTTGATCGGCCATATGACTTTCCTTTCTCCGGATTCCGATAGATTATTTAAGCGTTACAGATATGACGTGCTACCCCCCCGATTCGTTCACCGTAACGCCCCAGTTTACCTCGGGAATTTCACGTTCATCATCGAGGTAGCATATCCGCCGCCTGATCTCCCG
>DAOVJF010000078.1 GCA_030673355.1 Planctomycetota bacterium
ATATAAATACAGCTTATCCGCCGGTTCGACGATAATTTTTCCCAATTTCTAAAATCGAGTCCACATTTTCATCACAGTCACCCACATTTTATACACCATTATCCACATCCGTATCATCATTATTCACATTTTCTCCACCGAGCGAATCAGCCTCCGGTTGTACAACCGGTTCAGTATCCACGACGGAGAGGTTCTCATCGAAAGGCCAGGGCTGAGGAATGACCTCGCCGGTTACAGGATCGACCGGCAGTTCGATCCTGGGAACAGGCTGTCCCAGAGAGGGACTGGTGATTTCCGGGAAACCCTGCCTTATCAGGTAAAAGACACCATCCCTGAAACGGTCGTACGCGGATGGAACCAGCCTGCCGTCAATTTCCCTGGTAAGGGTATCCAGTCTTGCATCGTAACAATCAACGGTCGCCTGGGCGTTCTCATCCCCGCAGACACCCAGAATGTAGGCGTCGGCCCGTCCGTCCTCGTCCAGGTCATACGAACGATAGAAAAACCCGCCAGGAAGCCACCTCTTGTTGATAGTGAAACGGACCCCGCCAAGAAGTTCGGTCTCCGGAAATCGTGGGTCGGGAAGCACGTTACCCATTTTGGCGCCACGGTAACCGAATCTTGGTTCGTTATCGAGAACAGGCTGCCAGAGGTTTCTGACGTGCAGGAAGTCTACCGACTTATGTCCGAACCAGAGTTCCTTGAATCCGGGCACCCTTCTCGGCTCAAAAAATGTTCTTCTGAGATTCAGGGAATTCACCGGGTAGGCATGCAGGTAGCCCTCTTTAAGCAACGGGTCGACAGGCTCACCGGTTCCCCAGGAGTTCATGTCGCCTCCCCAGATATAGTCGGGATAGTAATCATGCGAAATCCTGTACTGTTCGACAGCGTCCCGGATTTCCAGGATCCTTGAACGGGCAGTAGCCTTAAGGTGATTAACCGTTAAAGGTTGTATAAAAAGTACCGCCGGTGAATAGACAAACAGCATACTCAGGAGAATGACACTTACAAAATTACTCAGGACGTGCAGGGTGAAGATCCTCTGGAACCCCCATCGCCGGAAGAGAAATGCATTAATGGGGAATTTCACAACGAGGAACAGGAAGAAGCTGTCGCGAAGAGCCCAGTTACGGACTTCGGGCCACCATCCGAAAAACCAGCCGGTCAGGGAAATGAGCAAGAGCAGCGAGATTCCGCAGAGGTTGGATGCGAACACGCGGCTAATAAGTCCCGGCACGGGTCTACCGGCAACCCATCGGACGGTAAGGCTTTCAAAGAAAATAAGATAAATAAAAGGAACTATGTAACCCCAGATATTCATTCGCTTTTTCTAATACACAATTCTTTTAAAAAATTCTCAAGGGATCGGTACTAACCCTGAAGCATGGAATTATACCCTTCAGATATAAGATTTACACTCTGTTGGCGTAAATGACTGTTTAGACTTAACCAAACCCTCAGCCCAACCCCCTTAATAATCCATTTATTTTTCTCACAGCATCATCATCCTCAGCCTCTTCCGCTAATAACAATGCTTCAACGAGGTGCGCACGCGCTTTATCGATATCCTCCCGCCCGATGAAAATTTCGGCGAGGCTGGTTCGGAGTTCATACCCGATCTCAGTGACCGTCAGCACAATCGAGAGATGATACACAGCCTTATCGTTATCGCCGGCTTCCAGCGCCAGTCGTCCGAGGGCATTATGGGCAGGGATGCTTTCAGGCTCCCAGCCGAGTGCGATCCACAAACCATCCATCGCTTCAGAAACCAGATCGGCACGGTCCGGAACATCCAATGGAATATTGTGAAGGACAATATCGGCGAAATTCAGGTAAGCAATTCCCTTTAACGGATTAACTCCTTCCATCTCACCAAGTATTCTCGCCTGCTCCAATGCTTCGGCATACATTTCGGCCAGCTTCAGAGCAACCAGATATGCGAAGCGGACATTTGGATCATCCGGGTGTTCGTCGACATCACTCCTGAGATTATCCAGGTCAGGCCCTGCGCGGTTCGGGTCGAGCGGCGGGTCATCGCTGCCGGGTTCAGGGATAATTCTCTCGAATTCCGGGACATCGGCATCCACCGTTTCATTCGAGCATGACCATAACGGCATTACCACGATAAAAATAAGAAAAAGAGCACAGACATGTTTCATGATTCACCATCCCTGGAGTGTCTATCAGAGAATTATAGCAGAAACCGTTCCATTGCTTTTTTAGACTACTTAAATCCGGCGAGGTTTAAAACGCTCTGGTATAATCGCAGAATAAATGGAAGAACAGGGGAACAGCGAACTTACGCGTTCATTCATAATCGGGCTCCTGATAGCCACGGCGGGAGTACTAGCGATCGAATTCGGGCTTTCCGTAGCCGTGCTTGAGATCGCCGTGGGGTTCATCGCGCGCAATGCCATTGGGATATGGCACGCGGACTGGGTTGATTTTATAGCGGATTTCGGCCTGATAACGCTCATGTTTATCGCGGGATTTGAGGTCGATCTCCCGATGCTGAGGAAAAATCTCGGCAAGAGTACCGTGGTCGGTGGATTGAGTTTTATCGTTCCGTTCGCGGGTTCCTACGGCATTTCCCACCTTCTTGGAATGGGTCACGATGCCGCGATAATTGTGGCGATCGGGATGTCGACCACCAGTCTCGCCCTTGTTTTTCCGGTACTCAGGGAAAAGGGACTTCTCAGTAACGCCCCCGGACAGTTCCTGTTATCGTCGGCGATGGTGGTCGATATCACGAGCGTCATCGTACTCATTGTATTTTTTATCGAGCCTGGTTGGGAGTTGCTGATCGGGTTGGTTGGGCTGATCGTAATATTCTTAACCGCGCCTGTAATTTCGAGATGGCTTTTCGGGCGCTGGCGCGGGAACCTGATCGAGATGGAAGTCAGGTTCATCCTGTTCACGCTCATTGCCCTCCTGTTTATCGCTCAAATATCGGAAGTCCATGCCGCCCTGACCGGATTCGTTTTCGGGGTGGTAATGAGCTCAATTCTCAGGAAGCATTACCAGGTAGAGGAGAAGATCAGGAGCCTGGTGTTCAGTTTTTTCGCCCCGGTATTTTTCTTCGTGGCAGGCAGCCAGATGGATATCAGCCAGTTCAGCTGGAAGGACGCCATGTTTGTAGTAATCTTCTCTCCTGTCGCGTTCATGTTGAAATTCGGCGGCACATACTACCCATTTTCCTGGTTCGGGTGCAAACTTAACCGGTACGGGGCATTGTTATTTAATTACCGGCTTTCGTTTGCGATTGTCGCGGCATTGTTCGGACTTCAGACCGGACGGGTATCGGCGGGAGAGTATTCCGCCATTATGTGTGTGGTTTTGATTACAAGCCTCGGAACAGCCCTGCTGTTGAAATTCCGCCCGGATATCGAGCATCCTCCAATGGAGTGATATCCGCTCTGGTTATGCCTTACTCCAGATAATCTCCAACGAAATCGGCGACCATCACGGTAATCGGGTCCTGAAGTGTCAAAGCCAGCTCCCTGACCCCCTCTGCGGCTGCAAGAAACCCGTTCACGGCATCCCGGTATAAACCCTCGAAATCCTCGTCCCAATATTCACCCTCCGATGTACTAATCGCCGATTCAAGCCGGTTGAGAATATCCAAAGCCTCATCGAGTTCTTCTTTTGATACTTCCGACTGATTCCCATAGCCGGCAATTACATCACCCAGGAATTCCTGGATGTGGTATCGGTTATGCTATTGTGGTAAAATTAGCCGCGGGACACCATAGATCGATAGAAATCAACGGTGCCTGTAAAAGTGTACCAACGGAGAGGATTCCGATAGACCAGCATCACATCACACAATACTTTTGATAAAATAATAGATGATAGAAGAGCGTTTTCATATGGCTAGTGGCTGAGAGGCCACGGAAGTAAATCCCGCCAAATAAAAATGCCCCCCTGATTATAACCAAGCCATGTGGTGTGTTTAATACCTGGGCTATTTGAAGATGGAATTGGATTTGGTCCATAATGAATTGTACATATTTAGAATCCAAACCAAACACACCAATATTCACAGTACTTCTACTAAGTGTATTGGTGTTTAGTATACCATTCATTGCATACTTACCAACAATCCAGGTAGGTTTCTTGTGTGATGATTATGGATTCATGCCAATCTACTCAATGACCACAGATGATATATCCACACTCCTTGTTAACCTACACAAAGGAGACAAATATATATATCCATTTCGTCCTTTAGCAACATTAACGTTTAAGTTAGATTACGTGAATTATGGTGCTGATCCATCTGGGTTTCATATCACCAATATTCTAATACATTCAATTAACTGTCTACTAATATTCTGGATAGCACTATTACTGGGTGCTCCACCAATACTAGCAGCATTAGCGACCATAGGTTTCGGTGTATACCCAGCATTCCCAGAAGCTGTTGTATGGATTAGTGGAAGATTTGACCTACTGGCACTAACCTTCATGCTTTTATCTATTATATCTTGGATATGGTCTAGAAGACATAGTAAATATTGGATCACATTAAGTATAATTTTATATTTACTTGGGTTATTTTGCAAAGAAACACTGATTACAGGAATTATTATATTTATTGCCATCGATGTGCTATTACTGAAATCTAATAGATATATAGAATGGCTATGCCTAACCATACCAGTATCGATCCTTTTAGGTATTAGGTTTTGGTTTCTTGGCTCCATAGGGGACCAAATAGCAAGAAACACTCAAATCCTGTCTAGCAATAGTATAGGTTCTCTATGGGATAACACATTTATTGCTCTTAGCCCACTAAGCAGAGCATTCTTTGGTGTTGACCTAATATATATTTCACTGGTAATACTATCTGCATTAGCATCTGCTGCCATATCATATGCAATGTACCAGTGGTACAGAGGTAACACAGTACCGCGCAACACTGCTATTTTAGCTCTACTATGGTTCATACTATTTACCATACCTACAATATTAATAGCACCTGTGTCAATATACCTGGTAGGAAGTCGCTTCCTGTATATTCCGATAGCAGGAATAAGTATATTCTTGGGAGTAATGCTTCGTAACCTGCCTGTCAAATGGCAAATAGTACTAGTTGCACTTATAATGCCAGTAATTATATTTAGTGCGTTTGTATTAAATGTTCACAATAATAGATGGATAATGGTCAGCAACCATGAAAGAATCCTTGAGGCAACCTTAGACTCTAATTGTGACAAGTTCCAGGATGGAACAGGGATAGTACTTGTAAATGTACCATTTTATATAGATGGGATTGTATTCCGTCCTAATGGATATGAGGCATACATAGATTGGAAGTATGATCGTAAGGTTATAATACTGTATACTATAGCTAATACATCGACACTCATATCAGAACCTATACAATACAAATACCACCACTATATGATATTTGCATACATTAATGGAAGATTACAATTATTAGTTAATAATAATGATGATCTCTCTCCCAATGACAATTAAGACTGGGTACGTATTCCTAAATGTGTCGCGCCGGTTCCCATGAAAAACATAACTGAATAGTAATCCCATTCAAAATCCACCAGAACCTCCCTCATTTCGAAAAATCGGTTCTGCACACCATTCAGAAGAATTTCCACCGAAATCGCTGAACTGGATTTTATATCATCCAATCAGTAAAACCACGCATCCTTGCTCGAATTCCATTGTCATGTATAATTGTAAGGTTGTCCTGTCGCCTGATGATAGATGACAAGGCTGGAAAAACATGCCCGAACTGAAAACGTTTTTCAACAAGTTACTGAAAATCGAGGAGCGAGAGCTGAAACGTATCAGCTCCTTCACCAACCAGGTCAATTCTCACGAGCCGCGCATTAAAAAAATGTCGGAGTCCGAACTAAGGGATACCGTCCAGAAATGGCGGGAGCCATTGATGGAAGTCCGTGACGATTTCGACAAACGGGAAGAGAAAATGATGGAGGCGCTTCCCGAAGTGTTCGCCTGTATACGTGAAGCGGGAATCAGGACTCTGGGTGAACGCGCGTACGACGAGCAGGTGATGGCGGGAATCGTTCTCCATGAAGGCCGGATCACGGAAGCCAAAACCGGTGAGGGAAAAACCCTTGCCGCGACGCTTCCACTCACACTGAACTCACTTGCAGGATATGGCGCGCACCTTGTAACAGTCAATGACTACCTTGCGAAACGAGACGCCGAATGGATGGGTCCGATCTATAACATGGTCGGGCTCAGGATCGCGTACCTTCACAACGGACAACAACGCGATGCCAGGGTCGACGCGTACGGCGCCGATATCACGCACGGGACCAATTCCGAATTCGGATTCGATTACCTTCGCGACAACATGGTCACGAGCAGCGAAAACCGTGTACAGAAGAAACTCTATTACGCGATCGTCGATGAGGTCGACAGCATCCTGATCGATGAGGCGCGCACACCATTGATCATTTCCGGGCAACCGCAACAGGCGTCGCAGGAATACATCCGGTACGACCGTATCGTCCGGCGGTTACGGAAGGATGTCCATTACGAACTGGACGAGAAGGAAAAACATACCTCCATGACCGAGGAAGGGATCGACTCGGTCGAAAAAGCCCTTGGAATCGACGATTTGTATGATCCGGATAACGCAATGCACTCGCATCATATCCAGCTTGCCCTGAAAGCCCATTCGATATTCGAGAAGGATGTCGATTACGTGGTCAAGGACGGGCAGGTAATAATTGTCGATGAATTTACCGGACGGCTGATGATCGGTCGAAGGTTCTCGGAGGGGCAGCACCAGGCGATCGAGGCGAAGGAAAATGTACGGGTCCAGAGCGAAACCCAGACGATGGCGACGATTACAATCCAGAATTACTATCGTCTCTATGAAAAACTCGCCGGAATGACGGGTACGGCCAAAACCGAAGAGGAAGAGTTCAGGAATATTTACGGCATGGATGTTGTCGTGATTCCAACTCATGAACCTCTCGCCCGTCTCGATATGCCGGACCTGGTTTATAAAACAAAGAAAGGTAAATTCAATGCGATAGTGGAAGAGCTCAGGGAGTGCCATAGTAACGGTCAGCCGGTGCTGGTCGGAACCACCGCGGTAGAGACATCGGAGATGCTGGCGGCGATGCTTAAACGCGCGAAGATCCCCCACAATGTTCTTAACGCCAAGAATCACGAACGCGAGGCCGACATAATCAAGAACGCCGGGCAGCAGAAATCTATCACCATCGCGACGAACATGGCCGGTCGGGGAACCGATATCAAACTGGGTGAAGGGGTACTCGATCTGGGCGGCCTGCACATAATCGGAACTGAAAGACACGAATCGCGGCGGATCGACAACCAGCTTCGCGGGCGATCCGGCCGCCAGGGCGACGTGGGATCATCGAGGTTTTACGTAAGCCTCGAAGACGATCTCATGCGGATTTTCGGCGGCGACCGTGTGAAGGACCTTATGGACCGCTTCGGTCTTGAAGAGGATATGGCGATCGAACACGGGATGGTCACAAAACAGATTGAGAACGCGCAGAAGAAAGTTGAAGGGCACAATTTCGATATCCGCAAGCATATCCTCAAATACGACGACATCATGGAAAGGCAGCGGACGGTTGTATACCGCGACCGAAACGCGGTTCTCGATGGTCAGGACATCAAGGACAAGCTGCTTGGGTATATCAACGATATTGTCGTTGCGGCTGTCAACGACTACTGCAATCCCAAGCTGAAAAAACACGAATGGAACCTTGAGGAACTCCTGACCAAGTTGCGTACGGCGCTTCCGATCGGAAAAACGATCCAACTTCCCGAGCTTGAGGAAAAATCGCACGAAGAACTGATCGAAATATTCACAAAGCAGGGAAGGAAGTTTTACGAACTCAAGGAAAAACAGATCGCCGAAACAAACATGGACATGCGCGAACTGGAACGGTACGTAGTCCTGAACCTGCTCGACCGTCACTGGGTGGATCACCTTCGCGGGCTCGATGACCTTCGCGACGGGATCGGCATGCAATCGTACGCGCAGAAAGATCCGCTGGTTGTTTACACGAAGGAATCGCACCTGATGTTCGAGGCGATGTACCTTAGATTCAAGGAGGAATCACTCAGGTTTATATTCGCGGCACAGTTGGTAAAGAAGGAAAAGTCCATTTACGACAGCTCAATGACAGCATCGCATGGAGGCGTGGGAGGAAAGAAAAAGCCTGTTGTCAAGAAGACAAAGATCGGCAGGAATGATCCGTGCCCGTGCGGGAGCGGGAAGAAGTACAAACACTGCTGCGGGAAGTCAGGAGCGGTAAGGGCATAGGGGATTATAAAAATTACAATAAGATGATACGTCTGGCATGACCGGTGGGTTTGACGAAATTATTTTAAGGGAGTCCTGGCTACCAGGCTCTATCAATTAATGATAAATTTAGATTTACAAATTTATATGTTATGGAGGGTTAATCGAAAATGAGTAAATCGAAATTACAAAACAATATAAAGCTGATATGTAAGATAATATTTATTATTTTAGTCATAATACTCCCATTACGAGTTAATTCTACTGAAATTTTACAGGATTCTGAGCGCAATTATCTATCACTTCAAGAATATGGAAACTGTATAACCAGTTCTATTGAAGGTGTTTACGTAGTAGATGAATATGATATATCATCAACACGCATAAGTAGTTTAACCTTTATGACCGATGAATTAATTATTGCGGCTGATGTTGAAGGATGTATCTATAAGATCAATCTTGAATCAAATGAAGTAAATTTTATTACTAATCAGTTTATTTACTCATATCCCCTGGTTGCGATAGTCAATGATGGATTTTTTGTGGTTGGAAGCATTGATCCATCCCCTACGGCTTCATATCCGGATTATACCAGCAAATACCATTTTAGTTACTTTACAATCGATGGTGAATTAATATGGCATAAAGTATTCCATAAAGCACACCATAAAGTTATAATTATTGATCAGCAAATAATTATCAATGTATTTAATGAAAATGGGGACGGTGAGCTACATTTTTATTCTATTGATGGATCTTTAGTAAGAACTATAAATATATCACCGATGACCTGGTGTGCATTTATGAGGTTTAATAACGAACTATTAATTTATAATTTTCATACAGGGCCTTTACTGGTAAACACTGAAGAACCATTTTTATCAACATGGAATAATCTGTTGGATGAAGGACTGGGTTATATGATAT
>DAOVJF010000281.1 GCA_030673355.1 Planctomycetota bacterium
ACAGAAATCCGGGGACCGGATTTTGTAGGCGGCACCCGGCATGTGCTATATGCTTAACGATCTCTACAGAAATCCGGGGACCGGATTTTGTAGGCGGCACCCGGCATGTGCTATATGCTTAACGATCTCTACAGAAATCCGGGGACCGGATTTTGTAGGCGGCACCCGGCATGTGCTATATGTTAAGCGATCTCTCCCGAAATTTGATTTTTCGGTGGGCTGACATGATTAAATTTCCCTACATACTAAAACCCGTGTTTCTTTAAAAATTCTTCGGTAATTCCGGAAGCCTTTGGAGATACTCCGGATTCAAGGGCGCGGATGACATAACGCGCGAGTACATCGACTTCCAGGTTGACCTTATCACCGGGTTTTATTTCTGCGAATGTTGTATTTTCGAGCGTGTACGGGATCACCCAGCATGAAAACGAATCGCGGGTGACATCGACAATCGTCAGTCCGACACCGGCTACTGTAATAGAGCCTTTCGGCGCGATGAATTTCAGTAAATCTTCTGGCGGATCAATAACAAGTTCAGCCTGTTCACCCTGACGTTTGAAATTCCTGACAGTACCAACTCCATCAATATGCCCCAGCACGAAATGTCCCGAGATCGGCGTGGATGGCGTCAATGATGGTTCAAGGTTGATTACCGAGCCGGGTCCAAGGTCGGAGAGGGTTGTTTTAATGATGGTTTCTTTAGTCGCGTCGCATTTGAAACCGTTTGCGGTCAGCGACGTGGCGGTCAGGTCGCAGCCATCGATGGAAATGGAATCGCCGATGCCGATATCCGCTCGAATGCCGGGACACTCGATCTCAAAACGGATGAGATCGGTTTCATGCCTTTTTGAAACAACTGTCCCTGTTTCTCGTACTATTCCTGTGAACATTCGCTAATCCTTCGATGGAAATTTTACTTTACCATGAATCATCAGATCATTATCGATTCTCAAATGCTTTGGCTCTGAGAGTTGAACAGCATTAGTCACTTCCTCGATCCCCGCCCCGCTTACCGGCGACGGAGCTGTGTCCCCTCCAAAAATTTTGGGTCCCACCACACACAGGATTTCATCGGCAAGGCCATTATCAAGAAATGCCGCGTGCACACCGCTTCCGCCTTCGACCAGCACGCTTTGAATATCCCTTTCGACAAGTTCATGCATCAGGAATCCAAGATCGATATGCCCGGCCGTTAATGGACATTCAAGAAGCTCGATTTTTTCCTTGTCGATCGAATCCCGGAAGTTGGAATCGTCCCCTGCCGGCTCCGGTCCGATAGCGACGATGGTTTTTCCGGGTTGATCATATATCCCGCATTGGTGGGCAATGGTCGCCCCGAAAGTGTCGATAACAATTCGAACCGGATCGCGAATGTCGCCGGGCACCGCCGGGAACAGTTCTTCGGGAAGCGGAACAGCCTGGTCGGCCCTGCATGTCAGGCTGGGATTATCGATAATAACAGTAGTATGCCCGGCCAGTACCGCGTCGTAAATATTACGTAAGTGATGAGTTGCGTTCCTGCTCCGTTCACCGCTGATCCACTGGCTTTTACCAATGCGGGTCGCGATCTTTCCATCGAGTGTCATCGCCCATTTCAGTAGAATAAACGGCCGATTTTTATCCTTGGCGGTCAGGAAAAATTTATTCAGTTCGCGACACTCATTCTCAAGAACCCCGCCTGTAACCTCTATACCGCCGTCGGCAAGTGCCCGGTGGCCGCCTCCGTTGACCCTTGGATCCGGATCGTTCACACCATAGACCACTTTAGAAATCCCTGCTTTAATTATGGAATGGCAGCAGGGTGGAGTTCTTCCGGTATGGCAGCAGGGCTCGATCGAGACATACAGTGTGGCGCCTTTTGCTTTTTCCCTAGCCTTTTTAAGCGCGACAATTTCAGCGTGCTCGATGTCGGGATAATAATGGCTGCCCTCAGCGACGGTCTCATCATCACGCACGATTACACATCCGACCAGGGGATTCGGGCTGTTACGGCCGATCCCCCTCCAGGCGAGTTCTATCGCCCGTGCCATGAAATGTTCGTGAATGGTCATCTGGTTATTTTACCCGGGCTACCAGTCGCGGAGTCTGCCCTGTGTATTCTGTTCGACAAGTTTAATAATGTCAGCAATCCAGCCGTCGACTTCCTCATCCGTCAGGGTCCTTTCCGGATGGCGGAACCTGAGATTCAGCGCGATATTTTTCTTATTTTCACCAACCTGTTGTCCGCGATAAACATCGAAAAGTTCAGCATTTACGAGATGCTCACCTGCCGCCGACCGGATCGATTCAAGCACACGCCTGTAAGCGACCGACTCATCCAGCACGAATGCGAGGTCCCTTTCCGCTGCAGGGAAAACAGGCAACTGGTGGAAAGTCTTGCCGGCAATCTTTTTTTCATATGCGTCACGTACTGTTTCCCACGCGATCGTCATGGTTGTAACCGGCCTTTCGAAAGTTTCCCCCTGGAGCGAGTCCTCATGGATCATTTCAATAACGCCGATATTTTCATCCCCTCTAGTGATTAAATGCCTTGGCGCCGACGAAGGAGCGGATTCATCGGCGACAATGTCATAGCCTTCCAGACCAACGAGTTCTAAAAATGTCTCCACGTAACCTTTCAATTTCAGGAAACCTTTCTCCCGATTTCTCAGCTTTTTCTTTCCGGTTCGCTCACCAAGGCAGCCGATTATGATTTCATGCCGTTCCGTAAAATCGGTCCCGTCGTGCCAGTACACCTTTCCGAGCTCGAATACATCACGTATCGGAGCTCCCCGTTTAAGATTACGGATGAATGTATCCACCACTCCGGGCACGAGTGAGATTCGGAGGTTATTCGCGTCCTCGCTGATAGGATTTGTAATTTTAGCGGGTGTACCTCCGGGTATCAGGTGGTTTGGACGCTCCAGCACCGCGTCGCCCTGAAGCGGAAAGCTGTTGAGTTCCCATAGTCCGATCCCTGCAAGGCGGTTTTTAATTTCCCCCCGGAGCCTGAGATCGTCATCGACCAATCCTGTACGCATATGTATTCTGGGTAATTCTTCGGCAAGGTTGTCGTACCCGACATGACGCGCGATTTCCTCAATCACATCTTCCGCGATAAAAATATCACGCCTGAAACTTGGGACTGTTATCTTCAAGCCGGGCGCGATGCCATCGATGAGGAACCCAAGGTTTTCAAGAATCGTTTCTACCTGCCCGGTCGGAATTTCATCGCCAAGAACCTTCCCGATCAGTGCTTCGTCCAGAGGAATGACAATTTCCTCTTCTTCCCTTGCGCGGGTTACCGCCATCGCGGGCGCGGGATCGCCGCACCTGAGTTTATTCACAAGTTCCGCTACCCGTTTCGCGGCCCGTACAACGCCATTGGGATCGATCCCTTTTTCAAACCGGATGGCGGCCTCGGTACGCAATGCCAGGCGCCGGGATGTTCTCCTGACGCTGACAGGATCGAACCACGCGCTTTCAAGCAGGACTTTTTTTGTATCGCCGGTGACCTCGGACGCGTAACCGCCCATCACACCGGCGATCGCGACCGGGTCGGTGCTGTCTGCAATTACAAGATCGGCGGGAGTAAGTTTACGAACGATCCCGTCGATCGTGGACATCGTCTCCCCGTCTTTAGCGCGCCGGACAATTATTTTCCGGCCTTTGATTAACGCAAGATCGAACGCGTGCAATGGCTGTCCGAATTCGTAAAGAGCAAGGTTTGTGATATCTACAATGTTACTGATAGGACGGAGTCCGACGGTGAATAACTTTTTTGCCATCCAAAGCGGGCTTGGCGCCATGCGGATGTTGTCGATAATTAACCCCGCGTACAACATGCACCCATCCGGGTCGTCAATAATGATCGTAATGTCCTCCACCTGCGAGGCGGCTTCGTCGATACTTTCAGCAATTACCGGGGCTTTAAGTTCCGCACCCGTGACAACCTGCATCTCACGCGAAACACCGAGCATGCAATGACAGTCGCCGCGATTGCTGGTTAGTTCGATAGTTACCGCCGGATCATCCAAGAGCCACTTCGCGAGGTCGGTACCGATTTCAAGGTCCTCACAATCGGGAAAAATCGAGAGTGCCCGGCCGTCAGTATCCTGAAGATCATCCACCCACGCGACCGTCCCGTCTTTATGGTCAACGAATTCAAGTTTTGTAAGTTCAAGTTCAGTTGCGCAGCAGAATTTCCCCTGGCTGGTATAAGTCTCATATTTTCGTTCATCGATTTCAAGCTCCCCAACCCTTCCACCCGGAAGCGCGACCGGGTATTTCAGTCCGATTTCCATGTCGGGGATCGTTGAGAAAATTGTCGCTGATGTCGATGTAAGAACGCCGCCGGTGTCACCGACATCAACGGTGTAGATGAATCCCCGATCGTCGGGGGTTTTATCGCGTGAAATAATTTTCGCGATAAAAACGTTATTGAAGTTAAGGGGTTCAGGCGTAAAACTTTCGGACTCAAGACCGATCGAGGTCAGGATACGGCCAAGTTCATCGATATCGTAATCGAAAGGGATATATTCCTTAAGCCATCCGATGGGTACTTGCATGTTTAAGCTCCGAATGTTTACTAGTCAGAACTGCTCCAGGAACCTGAAATCGTTCTCATAGAAATACCTGATATCGTCAATGCCGTACCGGATCATCGCGGGACGTTCGA
>DAOVJF010000254.1 GCA_030673355.1 Planctomycetota bacterium
GATTCACCGCGAACCCCTGCTCGTTACGATTCGTCCGCGTGCCGGGTCAAAATCCAAGGAAGTTACATTCGACGAGGCTACTTTCACCGGCAAGACGCTGATCGTCGCTGACGGTGTACGCATCAAGAAGGGCAAGCCATTGACCAGGGGACTTATTAATCCACGGGAAATGCTCCAGCTTTCAGGTGTACGGGTAACCTCACAGTTCCTCGTGGATGAGGTCCAGGCGATTTACAAAGGCCAGGGCGTCAACACTAACGATAAACATATCGAGGTTATTGTTCGCCAGATGCTCAAATTCAAGAAGATTTCCGACTCCGGTGACAGTGACCTGCTCGAAGGCGACCTGATCGAGATCCATACTCTCGATAAAATAATCGCTGAAAATGAGAAACAGAAATTGAAACCGCCGAAAGCCGAACATGTGCTTCTTGGTATTTCAAAAGCCAGCCTGTTCAGTGAAAGCTTCCTTTCAGCATCAAGTTTCCAGGAAACCACCAAGGTCCTGACAAACGCCGCGGTGGAAGGCCGTGTCGATTATCTCAGAGGTCTCAAGGAAAATGTAATCATCGGTCGCCTTGTCCCGGTTGGCACAGGTCGGAAAGATTTCCGCACCTTTGTCGCGAATGCCGAAGGTGTGGAAGATGATCAGCCTGAGCCGGAAGAACCGGTCGAGATTAATCCCGCCGACTATGATGACGATGAAATGGTAGCTCCACCCCGGTCAAGATAAGATTTGAGTAAACAGTGAAAAAAATGATGCCCGGGAAAATCTCCCGGGTATTTTTATGTCGATTTAAACCAATTTTAGAAAATAAAACTTCTTTTAGGACCGCGGAGCTCCAGCATCGCGAATCGGGGACACCTGCTTTTCGACGAGCGAAAAGAGGTGTCCCATTAAATTCTAAAAATATGTCCTATCAATTTTTATTTAACAGGATTGGTCTTAGACCAGTGCCATCCTACATCAGTAATTTTTATTCCATTTCAAATTTCGATGCCCAGGACGAATACACCGCGACCATGGCCGCCCTTTCGTCTTCCTCTTTACCCTCACCGAACCAGACCGACCTTGACCCGATCGCCTGTTCGATCAGCATACCGCTTCCCCCGATAGCATGAACATCGACTTTCTCAGCCGATTTCATTAGTCCTGTAACCGGTGGTGTGTATGCAAGATCAACCACCATTGTAAAATCTGGAAGGATGTCTCCCGGAATTAATGGACTTGGAAGCTTAACTCTGCGATTGCCGTCGGCTGTGCCAAGCGGAGTTGTGTTAATGAGCATCACAGGATTTTCATCCCCGCCAATATTAAGCTTCTCCCAATCAAGCCATTCAGCCTGTATGAGATTCACGTCGCGATTGTCACACTCCTTCTGGACATGCAGAAGCATAAAAAACCGCCGGTCTTCCGATCTCGATGAGATGTATATTTCCTTCGCGATCTTGAGATCGAGAACCGCCCACAAAGCCGCGCGCGCAGCTCCACCGGCGCCCAGGATCACCACTTTCCAGTTCTCCCCCGGGAATTCCTTTTCGGCCAGTGCGGAGCTTATTACAGATGCAAGCGCCGGACGGTCGGTGTTATAGCCGATGATGAACCCGTCCTTGATTCCGACACAGTTAATCGACCCGACCTCCTTTGCCTGTTCATGCGCAGCGTCGAGACGTTTGAAAATTGCTTCCTTGTGAGGGATGGTGACATTGAACCCGATGACTTCGCCGAATTTCACAACCTGTTCGAGCCAGCCGTCGAGACCCATAGGCGGGACATCAAAAATGTTGTAGTCGCTCATCCGTCCCGAAGCCTGGTCGGCTGCGCTATGCAGCATGGGAGATAGTGAGTATGAGATTTTGCTGCCGAGAATGCCTGTGACCGGAACAAACCCGATCTCTTTGGGATCGTTTGATGGAAGCATAGGATCTTTTTACTGGCTGTAAAGCCCCTTTAATAAACGTAATTTTACCACAACGGGACAGTTGCCGTTTCCCGGGAGTGATTGAACTATCAATAAAAGCTTCAATATTAAAACAAAGCTCCTACGGAGCTATGACGACCTGTTTTTCCTTTACATCCGGGTTGGTGTAATCAGGGAGAATCACCGGTGAGTGCATACCTGTGTCGATCCTGGCTTTTTTTAGTTCCTTGTGATACCTGACCACGTGATCGAGACTTAAACCTTCCGGCATATCTTTATTCATCGCGTATTCAGTGGCGGAATGTCCCGCGATCCGACCGAAAACGGTCACATCGAGAAGGCTGTTGCCCATCAGGCGATTCTCGCCATGCACGCCGCCCGCAACTTCACCCGCGGTGTAAAGGCCTTCCAGTACGGTTGAAGCATCCGATTTGAATTCGATCCCGCCGTTCTGATAGTGGAGCGTCGGGTAGATCAGCATCGGTTCCTTCGAGATGTCGATCCCGTACCTCTTGAACAGGATGTATTTTCCTGGAAATTCTTTTTTCACATATCCCGGACCGTGTAAAAATTCAAGCATCGGGCTGTCGAGCCATACACCACACTTTCCCGACGGAGTTGGGACCTCTTTCCCGACATCGTCTGAGCACTCTCGAATTATGCTCGCCGCTTCGACATCCCTCGGTTCACGTTCATAAACAAATTGATCGCCATCGACATTCACAATGTGGGCGCCGGCGCCGCGGAATTTCTCGGTGATGAGTAATCCTTCTGCCTGTTCGGGAAAAATTATTCCGGTCGGGTGATACTGCACCGAATGGAGGAACACAACCGGGACTCCCGCGCGGTATGCCATCACCAGGCCGTCACCGGTCGCGCCGTAATGATTGGTCGTCATATAACCGCGAATGTGCAGGCGTCCGCTGCCACCGGTCGCCAGGATTACAGCTTTCGCGCGAACGACAATATATTCATGTGTATCAAGGTTGTATAAAACCGCGCCGGCGCACCTGCCGCCGCTGTCGAGTATCAATTCAACGGCCGGGCAGAATTCGAGAATATCAATCCGGTCAGGATGGTTGTGAATCTCGTCGCGGAGGGTTCGCATGATTTCCGCGCCGGTAATGTCTCCCGCGTAATGCATCCGCTTCCTGCTCGTACCGCCGCCGTGCATTGTTTTTAACGTGCCGTCGGGTTCCTTGGAGAACATGGTTCCCAGGCCCTCGAGCCAGGCGAGTGTGCTTGGCGCTTCACGTACGAGCGTCCTGACAAGGTCCGGATCGTTTGTGAAATGACCGCCCCCGATAACATCGAGGTAATGCCAGTACGGGCTGTCGGATTTAAGTTTACTGGCCGCCTGGATGCCGCCTTCGGCCATCATCGTGTTGGCGTCGCCCAGCCTGAGTTTCGTGGCGATTATCACTTTCGCGCCCGCACCGGCTGCGACAAGTGCCGCGCTCCCTCCCGCACCGCCCCCACCGATTATAAGTAAATCTGTCTCATAGCTGATATCGTTCAAATCGATATCGTCAGGATTCAACCGGCTCCCGGATTCAAGAGTGTCCACAATTTCCGGGCTGATGGCGTAGCCTTTCGACGGCCCTACGCGAATCTCTCGACGGCTGTCATCCTTGAAGTCGGGGTGGTAACTCTTGAGCCGCTTGTCACGCTCCTTAAGGCTTAATGCTCCGACCTCGATCCCTTTACGCTTTCTCTCTACTCGCTCGGATCGGGTCTGCTCAACTGTCTTTATAAGTTCCTGTAATTCCTGCGGATACGGCATCTCGTTTCCTCGTCTGAATTCCTGTAATGCTGATTTCTATTTTTTAATAATCAATATCAAAGGTGGCTTTTGTCTTCGGGTTCCCAGTCCGGATCGGGGAGCTCCGATTCTTTCTCGCGTTTCACATAGAGTTCCTTGAGTTTTTCGGCATCAAATTTCATGAGGTCTTCAAGGGACTTGTCGAAATGTCCATTCTCGATTTGTGTAACCCGGTCAGATAAATGTTTCGCCTTTGGAGCGATGTGTTTTCCGTAGATTCTCCGTGCGAGGATAGCCACCAGCGGCTGGGCTTCCTCGGCCGGACATCGGGCGATACACAACCCGCACATGACACAGTCGAATGAAAGCTCCGCGACCTTCTGAATCTCGCCGCGAATCGCGTAGGCGACGTAATCCATTACCTCGATATCCTGAGGACAGCTTCTGGTGCAGGTTCCGCACCCGATGCATTTGAAAATCTCCGGGTAGAATTCAGAGAGCGTCGACTGTTCGGGCTCGATTTCATACAGATCGTAGATAGCCTTGTTCCTTGGGAAGAACGGTATCTGCGACAGGAACATTTCTTCCTTTACGATTGTCTGGCAGGCGAGAGCGACTTCGATACGGTGGCTGTCGGGCATACGGTATACGGTTCCGCACGCGCCGCAGATTCCGCCGCGGCATCCGCATCCCCGGGTGAGCTGGTAACCCGCATATTCAAGGGCTTTCATGATGGTCAGGTTCTCGGGGACCATGTATCGCCGATCCATAACATTGATCGGGATTAATTTCTCTTCACTCTTCGTTTCCGATTTTACTTCAACCGGTACTGTCTGGCTGGCCACGTTTAAGGCTCCTTGTATGTTGATTCGAATCTCAGGAAGTTTATGCTGTAACTTTCATAAATCTACCCAGCATTGGTTTTGGATCGGTTACATGCGACTCAAGTCCGAGTTTCTCAAGCGTAACACCCAGGGCCATCGCGAGAAGCTGCGTGAAATAGGTGATCGGAATCGGACGGTAATCAGGATATTCCTTTTTCATTTCAGGCTGCAGGGCATCGAGATTATAGAAACACAACGGGCACGTTACTACTACTGTGTCGGCGCCGAGTTTTATCGCGGAATTCAATATATTATGCGACGCCCGAATTGCGGCGTGCGGCTTCGAGATCGACAGGTAACTTCCGCAGCAATCAATTCGTCCGGGAAAATTCAGTACGTCGGCGCCCAGGGCATCAAGAAATTCCTCGAAAATCTTTGGATCCTCAGGATCGCACATCGC